>JAWVFS010000347.1:0-3229 GCA_033855795.1 Solirubrobacteraceae bacterium
GGGTCTCGGCCACGCAGGCGGCCAGGTCCTCGGCCCGGAGCTCCGTGATCGCCCAGGTGTGCTGCTGCTCGTAGGGCAGCGCGATGCCGTAGCGCCGCTGCGCCACCCCGGACAGCTGGTCCCAGTAGTGGTGCAGCGTGGAGTCGATGTCGAGGGCGATCCGCACGAGCCTCGGTACGTTAAGGGCATGGCGGCGCCCGCCACCCCCCTGACCGAGACCGGCGCGAGCGACCGCGCCGCCGACGACTACGGGGCACGGGGCCGGGAGGAGTGGCGGGACATCGACTGGCGGCGCCACCAGCGGTGGGTGTCGCTCCCCGGCGGTCCGGTCAACGTGATCGAGCGGGGCGAGGGCCCGCCGCTCCTGCTCGTGCACGGCCACACGGGCCGGTGGGCGAACTGGCTGGCCAACATCCCGTCCCTATCCCGAAACCACCGCGTGATCGCGATGGACCTCCCCGGCTTCGGCCACTCCCCCATGCCGCGCGAGTCGATCACGATCGAGAACTACGGGCGCACGCTGGACGCGCTGATGGACCGCCTCGACATCGCCGCCGCGCCCGTCGTGGGCAACTCCATGGGCGGTTTCGCGGCCGCCGAGCTCGCGATCAAGTTCCCGCCGCGCGTGGAGCGCCTCGTGCTCGTCTCCGCCGCCGGACTCGCCACCAAGTACCTCGGTCTGTCGACGGAGTTCTTCCATCGCGGCACCGTCGTTGCGTTCGCGCGCGCCGTCAACGCCTACGCGGGCGTGCCCGAGGCGCGAGCCGAGACGCTCGTGCGCCGGCCGCGCCTGCGCCGACGCGTCCTCGACGTGGTCGTCCGGTACCCCGAGCGACTCTCGGGGCCGATGTGCTTCGAGCTCATGCGCGGCTCGGGCAAGCCGGCCGCGCCCGACGCGACCGACGCGATCATGAATTACGACTTCCGCGACCGGGTGAGCGACATCGCCTGCCCCACGCTGATCGTGTGGGGCGGGGACGACCGCGTCGTGCCCGTCTCCTCCGCCGAGGAGTACCACCGCCTGATCGACCGCTCGCGGCTCGACGTGTTCGACGACACCGGTCACATGGCGATGCTGGAGCGCCCCGCGCGGTTCAACGCGGCGCTCGAGGCGTTCCTGGCCGAGGAGATCTCCCCGGACGCGGACTAACCGGGGGCCGATTCAGCCGCAGACCGCGCCCTCGGCCGCCGACGACACGAGCTTCGCGTACTTCGCCATCACGCCCTGGCGATATGCGGGCGGCGGCGGCTCGTAGTCGGCGACGCGCGCGGCGATCTCCTCGTCGCTCAGGTCGACGTCGAGGCGCCGGCCGGCCACGTCGAAGGTGACGCGGTCGCCGTCGCGGATCGCTGCGATCGGGCCGCCGCGCAGCGCCTCGGGCGCGACATGGCCCGCCATCAGGCCGTGCGTGGCTCCGGAGAAGCGCCCGTCGGTGAGCAGAGCGACGTCCTCGCCGAGGCCTTCGCCCACCAGCGCGGCCGTGACCGCGAGCATCTCGCGCATCCCGGGCCCGCCGGCTGGGCCCTCGTTGCGGATCACGACGACGTCGCCGGCCTCGATCTTCCTGGTGGTGACGGCGGCCATCGCGTCCTCCTCGGACTCGAACACGCGCGCCGGGCCAACGTGGCGGGTGCGCTCGTGACCGGCGAGCTTCACCACGCAGCCGTCGGGGGACAGGTTGCCGCGCAGGATGGCGAGCCCGCCGGTGGGCTTGATCGGGTCCGCGAGCGGCCGGACCACCTGCTGGCCCTCGGCCTCCTCGGCGGCGCGCGCGACCTCGCCGATCGTCTGGCCGGTGACGGTGACGGCATCGGGGTGCAGCAACCCGGCCTCGAGCAGGCGCTGGGCGACGAGCGCGATCCCGCCGGCCTCGTAGAGGTCGACCGCCACGTAGTCCCCCCCGGGCTTGAGGCTGCAGAGCAGCGGGGTGCGCTCGCTGATGGCGTCGAAGTCGTCGATCGAGAGCTCGACCCCGGCCTCGCGCGCCACCGCCAGCAGATGCAGCACGGCGTTGGTCGAGCCGCCGCTGGTGGCGACGGCGGCGATGGCGTTCTCCAGCGACTCGCGGGTGATGATGTCGCTCGGCCGCTGGCCGCGGGCGAGCACGTCCAGCACCAGCTTCCCGGCGTCGACCGCAACCTCGCTCTTGCGGCCGTCCATCGCCGGCACCATCGCGGCGCCGGCCGGCGAGATGCCCATCACCTCGAAGGCCATCGCCATCGTGTTGGCGGTGAACTGGCCGCCACAGGCCCCGGACCCGGGCGACGCGGCCTCGACCAGCTCATCCAGCTCCTCGTCGGTCATGTCGCCGGCGGCGTGGCGGCCGACCGCCTCGAACACGTCCTGGATCGTGACGTCGTGGCCGTTGAACCGGCCGGGGTAGATGGAGCCGCCGTAGAGCATCACCGAGGGGACGTCGAGGCGGGCCAGCGCCATCACCGTTCCCGGGATCGTCTTGTCGCAGCCGCTCAGGGCCACGACGGCGTCGAACAGGTGGCCCAGGCCGGTGAGCTCGATCGTGTCGGCGATCGCCTCCCGGGAGACGAGCGAGGTCTTCATACCCGGCGTGCCCATCGTGATGCCGTCGGAGATCGCGATCGTGTTGAACTCCATCGGCGTCCCGCCGGCCGCCCGCACGCCCTCCTTGACCTTCGCGGCCAGCGCGCGCAGGTGGAAGTTGCACGGCATCGTCTCGATCCAGGTCGACGCGACGCCGACGATCGGCTTGGCGAGCGCCTCCTCGTCGAAGCCGATGCCGTGGAGGTATGCGCGCGCGGCGGCGCGCTCCGGCCCCTCGGTGAGGGCACGGCTGCGGTGTTTGAGGTCGAAGGTGGTGGACGGCGCGTTCACGGGGCGGGAACGCTACCGCCCTCGGTGGCCGCGCGAGGCTCGTGCCGGGCGCGCCCGCGCTCCCACTCCCCCAGCCGCCAGAGGTCGCGACGCACCTGCTTCGGGTCGACCTGACGGCCCGGGAGGTGCATGTTGGCGTCGGCGATCAGCCGGCGTTCGTCCCCGGTCAGGGCCATCCACTTGGCGAGCACGTCGTCGGACTCGGGCAGCAGCGCGCTGCCGTAGGGCCGGGTCTGGTCCGGGAACTCGACGCAATACTCGTTCAGCAGCTCGCGGGTCTGGGGTAGGTAGGCCACGATCGGCTTGTGGGGGTAGATGAGGTAGGCGTACGGCGCGCCGCCGGCGCCCGGACCCTCGGCCTGTGCGCCCCAGACGCGG
>JAWVFS010000348.1:0-2884 GCA_033855795.1 Solirubrobacteraceae bacterium
GCCCCTGCGCTCAAAACGTCGCAGGTCGCGCTCGACGCGCTTCTGGGCGGTGTCGGGCGTCCTGTACGTGCGCGCCAGGTCCGAGACGGTTTCGGCGACGCGGTCGGTGGCGGTCAGGGCAGCCCCGACGGGGATCAGGACGGCACGCTCGGCAGCGTGCTGCACCTGCTCGACGGGCGTGCGCTGGTTTACCTCGCGGGTCGCGGCGGCGCGCTTGGCGGCGGCGCTCCGGCGCTTGGCTGCGGCGCTGCGCGTCGCGGCCGAACGCTTGGCGGCGGCGCTGCGCTGGGTCTGGGTGGTGGTAGCCATCTAGGTCCTCACTCCTCTCGGCGGTTCCGAGGTCGCGGCGGTTTTTGTCTGATCGGCTCGGAGTGACCTTACCAGTCCCACCGAACACGTGTTTGTAAACCCCGCCTCGGGGAGCTTGTTACAGGCTACTGGGGACTTCCCCTAGGAAACAAGGCGTAAAGGTCACGACTTTGTAACAATAGGAACGCGTGTTCGCTCCATCCAGACCCGTGGATCCTCGAGCTCGGGGAGCGTCGGCAGGGCGTCCGGCCCGGTCCAGACGCGGTTGAGCGCCTCGATTCCGCCGGCGGCGACCACGCGGTCGGAGAAGTCCTTGCCGAGCCGGTACTGGCGCAGCTTGAGCTCGAGGCCGAGCAGCCGGGCAAGCCAGCGCGACGCCGCCGAGCGCGTCGAGCGGCGGCGCTCCAGGCCGGCGCGGAGCCGCGGCAGGGAGGGGAGCACGCCGGCCCCGACCGCATCCATGACGTGCTCGGCGTAACCCTCCAGCACGGCCATCGTGGCCTGTGCGCGGTCGAGCAGGGCGCGCTGCTCCGGACCCGTCACGAGCGAGAGCAGGTCGCCCTCGCGGACCGCATCCACGAGCGTCCGCAGGTCGGCGCCCGAGGGCAGCCGCAGCAGCTTCCCGGCGTCGACCGAGACCTCGGCCGTGTTCAGCAGCTCGCCCACGAGGCCCGACAGGTGCTCGCGCAGCCACGGCACCCCCTCGAACTGCAGCGCGTGCGTGGTCTCGTGCAGAGCGACCCAGCGCAGCAGCTCACCAGCATCGACATCGAGATTGGAGCGAGCCTCGTCGAGGTTGGGCGCCACGAACAGCAGGCGCGCCGGCGCGCTGGAGTCGAGCAGCACCAGCTCGTACTGGCCGAGCACGTGGCGCGACATGTAGCCGAAGAGCGCTCCGACCTCGGCGGCCATCACCACCCCGGCCACCGCGCGCACCGGCCCGGCCAGCGGCCCCAGCTCGGTGCCCAGGCGGTCGCCCAGTGGCTGGAGGAGGGGCCGAATGCTGCGGACGTTGGCCTCGATCCAACCCTTCCGGTCCAGCGCCTCGGGCCGCGGCAGCGAGCCCGGCGGCCGCAGGCCGGTGTAGGCGGCCGCCAGGCGCTCGCTCTCGGCGGCGGCTTCGGGAAGCCCGTCGAGCCGCGCCGGCGTCGTCGCGCCGTTTGCGCCCTCACCGGCCACGACGCCGGCTATCTGTCGTGCGAGACCCCAGTCGATCATGTTCCCTCCAGATGATGACGCAGCCCGCCAGCGGGGCCCGGACCCGGCTGGCCCTCATATACCTGTCCAATGGCTCAAGTCGCTGCTCAAGTTTGCCGATGCGCCCACCTGCCCCGGGCGCTACCGGGGCCAACCAAGGACGGTGGAGTTGCGCGGTACTCGCCTGCTGCTCGCGTTGGTGTGCGCGTGCGCCCTGATGCTCGTCCCGGCCCGGGCCATGGCCGACGACAACATCCTCGTGGACTGGAGCTCGCTGCTCCCCGGCCTGACCGACCAGTACAACCCGAACAGCGCCAACGAGTGCGTGTCGGGCAAGGTCAAGTGCGTCGACGCGACGATCAAGGAGATGTCGAAGCGGTTCGACCCGCTGGCGTCGTCGTGTGACCACCGGGCGCTGTTCTCGCTGCTCTACCTGCGTGTCACCCAGCAGTACCGCCAGGCCGTCAGCGATCCGAACTTCTTCGACGACAACGCCTTCGTCAACCACGAGGACGCGGTCTTCGCCAAGTACTACTTCACGCCCACGGACGCCTACAGTCAGGGCAATCTGGCCGCCGTGCCCCAGGCGTGGCAGATCGCACTGAACGCGGCCACCAAGAAGCAGGTCACGGGCGAGGGCGACCAGCTTCTGGGCGTCAACGCCCACGTGCAGCGCGACCTGCCGTTCGTGCTCGAGGCGATCGGCCTGGTCAAGCCGGACGGGACCAGCCGCAAGCCCGATCACGACACGGTCAACCAGATCCTCTACGCGGCGTACGACCCGGCCATCACCGAGGGCGCGCAGCGCTTCGATCCCAGCATCAACGTGACGCTGCCCGGCCCGCTCCAGGCACTCGGCTACCAGACCTTCTTCCAGGCGGTCGAGGGCTGGCGCGAGATCGCCTGGCGGAACGCCGAGCGGCTCGTGAGCGCGCCCGACGCGGCAGCTCGCGCCGTCGTCGCGCAGCAGATCGAGGACTACGCGTCCAGCCAGGCTCAGCTCATCAAGACGCTGTCGCCGACCCAGCCGACCCTGCCCGGCCAGGTTTCGCGCGACGCATACTGCGCCGGCCATCACGGCTGAGCAGGTGCCCCTGGGGAGGGGCTCAATCAGGCCCGCGGGAGCGCGCGCAGCTCGCTGAGCGCGCGCTCCGTGCGGGCGGCGATGACGGGTGAGCGCGGGACCACGTCCAGCGGGGCCGCGAGGGGGTCTTCGTAGGACGTGAAGGCGACCACGCCCCCCGCCTCGCGCACGATCAGCTGGCCGGCGGCGGCGTCGACCGCCCGACAGCGCTTCAGGGTCGCCATGCCGTCGAAACGCGCGGCGGCGACCTGGCAGAGCGAGATCGCGATCGCGCCGATGGCGCGCAGCCGGTGT
>JAWVFS010000349.1:0-10113 GCA_033855795.1 Solirubrobacteraceae bacterium
CAGGGCGTCGCCCTCGACGATCTCCTCCTTGGCCGCGGTCTCCTCGCTCACGCGGCGGAGTCTAGTGGTTCCTCCGGCGCGCTCGTGACCGGTTCGAAGAGGCTCGGGCGCCGTGGCGGAAGGCGTCCCTACATCGGGGCCAGCGGCCTCTCGTAGAACCGGTAGCGGCGCGAGATCTTGCCGCCCATTCCCTCCATGGCGCGGTTCATCGCCGTGTTGGTCTCGAGGATCCAACCCGTCTCGCCGCCCTTCTGGGGCGTGCGCTCGGCCGAGTCGAAGTGCAGCTCGTACATCCGCGCGGCCACCCCGGTGTGCTGGTACTCGCGCTTTACCCCGAGGGCGAACACGCGCACCCGGTCGATCTTCCGCCGCCAGTACAGGGCCTTGGCCCAGCCGAACGGCAGGAGCCGGCCGTTGAGATGGGCGAGCACCTGGTTGTAGTCGGGAAGCGTCAGCGCCGCCCCGACGACGGTGCCGTCACGGCCCTCGGCGATCATCGCCCAGTTCTCGTCGAGCACCGGCTTGAGGTCCTTGGCGTAGTGGCGGACCTCCTTCTCGGACAGGGGCACGAAGCCCCAGTTGCGCTCCCAGGCGGCGTTGTAGACCTCGAGGAAACGCCCCACCTCGGCCTCGAGGTCGCGCTTGCGCATCGGGCGCACGGTGATCCCGTGCTCGGACTGCACCTTCGCCGCCATGTCCCAGATGGCCGGGTGCACGCGCTCGCGCTTGTCGACGTAGAGCTCCCACATGAAGGTGTCCATCGCCTTGGTCAGGCCAGCCCCCTCGAGCAGCCCCTGGTAGTACGGGTGCTGCCAGGGCGTGAAGATGATCGGCGGGCGGTCGTGACCCTCGACCAGCAGGCCACATTCGTCGTTGGTGGTGAAGTCCATCGGCCCGACCATCCGGTCGCGCCCGCGCTGGCGCAGCCATCCGGCCGCGGCGTCGAGCAGGGCGCTCGCCGCCTCGGGATCGTCCTCGCACTCGAAGAAGCCGAACAGGCCCCAGTCGTTGCCCTGGAACTCGTTGAGGTTGCGATCGACGTGGGCCGTGATGCGGCCGACCGGCCGCCCGTCCCGCCAGGCGAGGAAGTACTCGGCCTCGGCGTGCTCGAAGAACGGGTTGCGCTCGCAGTCAAGGCGCTTGCGCAGCTCCATCAGGAGCGGGGGAACCCACTGCGGCTCGTTACGATAGAGGCGCCACGGCAGCCTCATGAACGCCTTCAGCTCGCGTTTCGACGCGACGGGGCGGACCTCGACGAGCATGGCCGCGGCACCCTACATGCCGACCACCGTCGACGTATTCGCCAAGACCCGCGACCACGAGCGCGCCGAGATCCTGCGCGCCGCGCGCGAGGCCGACATCGTCCCCTACTGGCGGCCGCTGAGCGGCCCGGCGGGTGCGGTCGTGGACATGGAGGGCGCCGAGCGGGTGATGCTCGGTTCCAACAACTACCTCGGCCTGACCGGCGACGAGCGCGTCAAGCAGGGGGCGCGCGACGCACTCGACCGCTACGGCACCGGCCTCACGGGCTCGCGGTTCATGAACGGCACGATCGACCTGCACCTCGAGCTCGAGCAGGAGCTGGCCGATTGGATGGGCGCCGAGGCGGTGATCGTCTTCACCACCGGCCACCAGGCGAACCTGGGCTGCCTGGGGACGATCCTCGCCCCCGGGGACACGGTCATCGCCGACTCCGGGGACCACGCCTCGATCCTCGACGGCTGCATCCTGTCGCGCGCGAAGCTCCGCGCCTTCCGCCACAACCGGCTGGACAAGCTCGAGCGCACGCTGGAGCGCGCCGTGGGCGACGGCGGCGGCATCCTCGTGGTCGTGGACGGCGTGTTCTCCATGGAGGGCGACGTGGCGCCGCTGCCCCAGATCGTGGAGCTGTGCCGGCGCTTCGGCGCCCGCCTCATGGTCGACGAGGCGCACGCCGTGGGCGTGCTGGGCGCGCGCGGCGCCGGTACCGCGGAGCTGCTCGGCGTCGAGGAGGACATCGACCTGCGAATGGGCACGTTCTCCAAGTCACTCGCATCGTGCGGGGGCTTCATCGCCGGCCCCGCCGAGGTGATCGAGTTCCTGCGCGTGTCCGCCCGCCCGTTCCTCTTCACGGCGTCGGCCGTCCCGGCGGCCGTGGGTGCGGCGCTCGCCGCGGCCCGTATCTGCCGCTCCGCCGAGGGGCCGCAGCTCTTCGCGCGCGTACTCGAGAACGCGGATTACCTGCATCGCGGCCTCCACGATCTCGGTTTCCACGTCGTGGAGCCCACGACGCTGCCGGATGGCGAGACCGTGGTGACCCCGATCGTGCCGGTGCTCGTCGGCGACGACTGGAAGGCAGCGCTCCTGTGGCGCGCGCTCTACGACGCCGGCGTGTACGTCAACGTGGCGATCCACCCCGCCGTCCCGCCGGGCGGAGCGCTCCTGCGCACCAGCGTGATGGCGACCCACGAAACGGCCGTGCTCGACCGCGCACTGGAAGCCTTTGGGAGGGTTAAGAGGGCCTTCGAAGCCGAGCACGGACCGCTGCCGGGGCCCGCCACCGCGCGGCCCTGAGCTTGTCCAATTCGGAACAAATCGGTTCGCGAAGAAAAACCCCGCTCTGAGCGCACGGCTTGGACTGGTGGCCGTTGACCCTGACCTCCCGGCTGGCGTAGCGTGCGTCACGCAGGACAGCTCGGCCGCCGCGCCGGGTGAGGGGGGTCTCAGTGGAATATGACGTGTGTCCCACGACGTCGGCGCGCTGCGTGCGGGCGGCGAGCGTTGACGTCCCCACGATTCCCTCGTCGCACGGTTGCGGCCAACTGCCGGGGTGGCCCAAATAAACCCAGCGAAATGCTCGCGACGGATGGCGAGCATGTGGAGGGACAGATGGAGACAGCGACGATCGCCGCCGCGCCGCAGCACATGAGGGCGCTCGAGCTCGCGAACCGGGTCCGCCTCGCGCGGGCCGATCTCAAGCGGCGGATCGCCACCGGCGAGCAGAGTGCCGCCGAGATCATCGTCACCTGTCCGTGGGAGGCGACCACGATGCCGGTCGCCGACCTGCTGATGAGCCAGCGTCGTTGGGGTCGGACGCGGTGTCGCAAGTTCCTGGCATCGATCCCGATCTCGGAGAACAAGACGATCGGGTCGATGACCGAGCGCCAGCGGAACACACTGGCGGCCTTGCTGACCGCAAAGAAGGCCCGGCCCGGGTCCTACGAGGATGTGCTGGTCCACCAGGGCGGGTTCGCCCGCCTGGCGGGAGCGGTTTAGACGATCCGTCGGGAGCGGAGGGACGCCGCCGCTCGGCGTCCCTCCGCTCACGGCCCTCCGCTCACGGCCTCCCGCTTGCGGGCGCGGCGATCTCGATGATGTGGGCGTCGGGGTCGCGGAGGTAGATGGACCGCAGCCGGCCGCGGTCGAACACGTCGGTGCACTCGACCCCGTGCGCGCGCAGGTACTCGCGCCAGGCGTCCAGCTCCGCGGCCGAGGAGACGGCGAAGGCCAGGTGGTGCGTCGAGCCGGTGCCCACGACTCCGGCCGGCAGCGAGGGGTACTCGAGAAACGAGAGCAGGGTGCCGGGCGACCCCGCGGGGTCGCCGAACCAGAAGTGACGGGCGTCGGGGTCGTCGTCGTTGACGCCCTCCTGGACGAGCGCCAGCCCGAGCACGTCACGGTAGAACGACGTGGTCCGGACCAAATCCCGGCTGATCAGCGTGAGGTGGTGCAGCCCGCGCAGGCGCATCCGGGGCGGCTCGGGTGCGGGTACGCCGGTCACCGGAAGCCGTAACCGCCCGAGCGGCGCCGGAACACCTCGCGGAAGGCGAAGAAGGCGGCGGCGAAGATGGCGACGGCGATCGGGAGGATCGCCACCTGCGGGACGTGCGCGAACCAGAGCGCCGCCCCGGACGCGACGGCGACCGCTCCGGCCAGGACGCTGGAATGCGAGCGGTAGCCGGCGAAGTGCTCGCGGATCGATAGCTCCAGGCCGGCCAGCGAGCCGAGCACCATCGCGCACCCGAGCAGGACGAATCCCCGCCGGCCGCCCTCCACGAAGCCCAGCACGCCGAGGACGAGGGCGAGCAGGACGCACAGTTCCACGAGCGGGAACCGGCCCCACGGCGCCGCCGGCGCCTCCTCGCGCCGTGTCCGGCCGCGGGCGGGCGGCGGCGCGGTCGCGGTGGCGCGCCGCTCGGACGGCGGCGAGGATGCGCGCTTGCGGCTGCGGCGGCCCAAGGGGTCAGCGAGGGTTCACGGGGCGGGAAATGCGGAGCCGCGGGCGTTGTGCCCCGGCCCCCGGGCTAACGGACAGCCGGAGGACAGCTTGACCTGCCACCAGCCCATCAGCATCCCGACGATGCCGAGGCGGGGGCGGACGCTGTAGATGCCGCAGCCGTACTCCCCGACGTCGACGGCGGCGACCCGCACGAACTTGTGGCGGCCGGGGTCGAGCCGCATGCGCTCGAGCAGCACGCGGTTGCGCTCCTCGAAATCCGCCCGCTCCGAGATCGCGGCGCGGGCGCCGTGCAGGCGCTCGGCGAGATCGTCGCGCAGGCGCTCCAGCTCGCCGAGGCCGAGCAGGCGCGGGCCGCCGCGACCGGGCACCGACCAGTCGGCGTGTGCGCGCGGGTAGGCGGCGAGGAAGGCGGCGGCCAACTCGCGCTCGAGCTTGGCGATCTGGTCGCGGAGCGAGCGACGGGCGGCAACTCCATCGGTCTCGACAACGGCCGGCAGAACCGCGCCGGGCGCCGCCGGCTGCTCCTGGGGCCCTGCGATGTGCTGTTCCAGAAGCGCCACGTAATGCCTCCTCCGACCGGGCGAGTCTACCAATGCAACTCCCAGCCCACCACCCGAACCGGCCCACGCAACTGACGACTGACGACTGATGACTGACGACTATTCCTCCGTGAGAATCTCCACGCAGGTGTAGATCGCCTCCTCGACGTGAATCTCGGGCACCCCCTGCACCTGCACCGTGAACAGTGTCATGCGCGTTGTGTGGGACGTCACGACGTGGTCCGGAGCGAGGTCGCCGAACAGGACGGCGAGCGGCGAGCGCTCGTCGGCGACGACGAGCCTGCCGGAGACCAGGGCGGCCGCGCCGGCGTCGCGGCCGAGCCGCTCCCCCGTCCCCGTGAGCCTGATGGAGAGCGCTCCCTCGACCGTGGCGGCGTCGAGCGCCCAGATCGGCACCCCCGTCTCGACGAGCGCGATCAGCAGCGCGTCGTCGAGCCGGTTGCGCGACTTGAAGGCGCCCTGGATCAGGCGCTGCACCGCCGCGTGCTCGACCGGCGTGCGGTCGGCGTCCGGATCCAGCCCGATGTGACGGTAGAACACGCGGTAGGCCCAGGGGATCGGCTCCTGGCGCATGGCCACGGCCTGCGGCCCGCGGAAGCGGCTGGACATGTCCCTGAGCCGGTGCTTGACGCCACGCGAGCTGCGTCCGGGGCGCGCCTCGACCTCGAGGTAGCGCAGCCGCAGCGCCGGGAACTCCTCGGCGACGTCGGGCGCGACGAGTCCGACCGCGGGCTCGGCGTCGGTCCCGGGCGCGCTCATCGCGGTGGCTTCCAACCGCGGCGCTCGGACGCCGCCTCGAGCCCGCGCACCCGCTCCGCCAGCTTGGCCTCCCCGAGATAGCCGAAGTCGGTGAGCATCGTCAGGCGCCGAGGATAGGCGAACACGATCGTGGGGCAGACCGCGACGCCGTAGAGGTTGGCGACGGCGCCATCGCGGTCGTAGCCGATCGGGAAGGTCCAGCCACGCCGGCGGATCAGCGTGCGCAGGCCGGCCCGGTCGCCGCGCACGGCCATCGCCGCGAAGCGCACCCCCCGGAAGCGAGCCTGAACGCGCTGCATGACGTCGAGCTGTCGACGGCACTCGGCGCCGCCTTGGGTGATGAAGAACGCGAGCACGAGCGGCGAGCGCGCGGCCAGGTCGCACACGTTGAACACGTTGTCGCCCCGCACCTCACACGCCGGTCGCCTACCGCTCGCGCCCGAGCCGACCCGGCGAGCCACGTTGGCGTCGCCGTTGAGCGAGCTGAGGGCGAGCGGGGTGGCGAAGGGCGGCAGCTGCTTGCCCTCCTGCGGGGCCTCGCGGCTCTGGGTGCGAATCGTGTTCAGCGTGACGTAGGCGATCAGGAGCAGGCCGATGACCCCGACGAGCCATCCGTAGCGGCGCGTCGGGGGACGCGCCGGCGGAGGGACGTCGGCGCCCGCGGGACCCTTCGCCTTCTCGTCGGCCCGCGGCTCGCGGCGTGGGTGCGGCTCCTCGTCGTCGAAGGAGAGCGGCCCATCGTCAGTCATGCCGGGGCGCGCGCGCGCCGCGCGCGCCGCGGGCGCGCGAGGGCCCGGCGCAGCGCCCGCCAGCCCTCCGCGGGCAGCGTGGTCAGCTCGCCGCGCTCGGCCAGCACGAGCACCGCGGGCAGCGCCAGCATGACGCCGACCAGCGAGACGGCGAGGTCCACCACGGTCACGAAGCCGAAGTCGCTGAGCATGCGGATGTCCGACAGCAGGAGCACGGCGAACCCGGCGATCGCGGTCAGCCCGGAGGCGAGCACCGCCGCGCCGGTGGACCGGTAGGTGCGCTCGAGCGCGTCGTCGGGCCCGAGGCCGGCCGCGCGCTCCTGACGGTAGCGCTCGGCCAGCAGCACGCTGAACTCCGTCGAGATCGCGATCACCAGCGCGCCCAGCGTGACCGACATGGGGTTGAGGGGCACGCGCACCGCGAACAGCACCAGCGCCGACCAGCCGCTGGCCAGCGCGATCGGGACGAGCGGGACCAGCGCGCGCTCGACACGCCGGAACACCGCCAGCAGGACGAGTGCGACCGCCGCGAGCCCGACCACCAGCGTCAGCAGGCGCCGCCATTCGGCGGAGACGTCCGCGTTCGCCTCGGCCGCGAGCACCGGCAGGCCCGCCAGTCGCGCCCGCACGCCCTTCGGTGGATGCAGCTGTGAGCGCATGTCGTCGATCAGCGCCTGCTGCTCGTCGAGCGGCATCAGGCGGATGCCAAAGGCCAGCGTCGCGGTCGTCCGGTCGGGGGTGATCACGGCCTGCGAGAAGTACGACGGCACGGCGTCGAGCAGCGCGCGCACCTTCGCCTGGTCGTTGCCGGCGTTGCTGGCACGGAAGAGGTCGGGCAGCGACAGCGCGGGGCACAGCTTGGCCTTGCCGCACCCCCGCGCCGTGGAGTAGCCGTAGCGCTTGAGGATCCGCTGCTGGAACGAGGTCATCCAGCCCACCACCCGCGGATCGGTCAGGTCCCGGGCCTGCACCAGCAGATCGATTTCACCCGACACGCCGCTGGTGCGTTGGAGCGTGCGCAGATCGCGCAGCGCCTGCTGGTCCTGGGGAACGAGCTTGGTCACGTCGGAGACGACACGGGTCTGCGTGTCGAGCGCCAGGCCGAGGACGGCGAGCGCGACGCCGATCCCGACGACCCGGGCGGGGCGCCGGGTCGATGCCAGCGCCCCGCGGGTGATCGCCGCGAGCGACCCCCTCCCCACGGCGGCCAGACGCTCGGACGGGGGCCGCGGGTCGCGGACGACGAGCGTGCCGGCCCAGCGGTCGCCGAAGCGCCGGCGCTCGGCCGAGCGGAGCATGACCGGCAGGGCCACGAGCCCGAAGAGGTCGGGAACGAGCGCGGCCGTCCGCAGCGCCGCCGCGCGGACGCCCGGCGCGCGGCCGTTCGCCCCGCCGGGCCCGATCAACCGCAGGCCGGCCACGAGCTTGCCGAGCGTCCCGCCGGCGAGGCCCTCGAGCAGCACGAGGTAGGCGCCCACGGCCACGAGCGCGCCGAGCACGACCTCGAGCACGGTCAGGCCCCGGCCCGCGAGGAGCCACACCGCGCCGGCGAGCACGGCGAGGTCGATGGCCCAGGCCACCGCGCGACGACGAAGCACGGCGGTCTCCGGCGTGCCCTGCCGCGCCTGGCCGACCGCCACCAGCCAGGCGTCCAGCACGAGATCGCCGGCGCCGCGCCCGGCGCTCGCGACCCAGTTGCCGGCCCGGCGCAACGGCGCCGGCGGCGTCCACCCGATCCCCTCGTCGCCCAGGACCATCGCGGCGAAGCCCGCCGTCAGCGCGCAGGCGAACGCGAGCGCGATGCCGATCACCAGCAGCAGGCCGAAGCCCCGCACCATGGGCACGGGCGACAGCAGCAGCACGAGGAAGCCCGTGGCGGTGGCGGCGCCGGCGGTCGCAATCGTGGGGGCGCCGAGCGCCGCGGCCCGCGTGGCCGCCGCGGCGGCGCCCGCTCCCGGCCCGGCGCGCGCCCGTTCCTCGTTGAAGCGCGACTGGAACTGGATGGCGTAGTCCACCCCGAGCCCGATCAGCACCGGCAGCACGGCGATCGAAGCCATCGTCAGCGAGGCGCCTGCCAGCTCCATCGCCCCGAAGGTGAGCCCGGCGGCGGCCAACGCGATCGCCAGCGGCAGCAGGCGCAGGCGGCTGCGGAAGACGAGCGCGAGCGTCGCCGCCATCACCAGCAGCGCGGCCACGAGCAGCAGGACGATCGAGTTCGTGATGCTCTTGGTCAGCGCGGCGAGCACGACGGGCGCCCCCGTGACGACGTAGGTGCCCCCACCCTTGAGCGTGAAGCACGGCGCGGTCTGGCCGTCCTTCTGGCAGGTCGCGCGCGTGGCCCGCTCGATCAGCGAGATCGCCTGTCGCCGTTGGGAGTCGCTGATCCCCGGTCGCAGGCGAACCTGAATCAGCGCGCTGTTGCGGTTGGGGAACAAATAGGCGAAGCGCGCCTTGGGGACGTCCGAGCCGCGGGCGGGGTCGAAGACCACGCTCGAGACGAACGACGGGTCGTTGAGCTGCGGCAGCGACCGCAGGTTGTAGGCCTGCGCGAGCGACAGCGCGGTGCGCAGATACTGCGCCTGGACGAGCTGCTGTGCCTCGCTCGCGGCCTGGTCCTGCTGGGCCTTCGACCTGTGCTGCGCGGCCGCCAGCACGCGGGCCGCCTGGGCGGCGGACTTCTCGCGAGCGGCCTCCGCCTGCTGCTGGGTGGAGAACTCGTCCTGGATCTGGCGAACCGCCTCGTTGAGGAACGTGCCCGGCCCGTACACCACCTGCACCGGCCGCGGCCGCAGCGTGGCGAACTGCGCGCACGGGCCGCGCGGCCCGCCGATGGGCTGCTGGCCCTGGGGGACGTTGCCGGCGATACAACCCTCGAGCCCGACGAGTCGCTCGAGATCGGCGGTCAGGACCGTCTTGGGCAGGTACTGGCGCACGAGGATCAGCACGGCGTCCTCGCCGAAGGCGCGGTGGTACGCATCGGTGGCCTGGAAGGACCCCGACGAGCGGTTCACGAGGGTGTCGGTGGCGGCGCTCGGCTGCAGGCGCAACGCCAGCAGGCCGCCGGCGATCGCAAGCACGGCCACCAGCGCCACCACGAGCACGGCGCGCCGCGTGGCCCAGGCGACGATCCGTTCGAACGCTCTCGACGCTTGCATCGGGGCTGAGGCTACCGGCGGAGGCCTACGGACAAGCCGGTTGGAGAGTCGTCAGACGTCAGTCCTCAGTCGTCAGAAGCTGGGCCCTGACCCTCGCAACTGACGACTGACGTCTGACGACTGGCGACTCTTTTACGGCGGCCCCGCCGCCCACACGTGCGGGAAGTGCGTGGTGCTCGGCTGCCCGGCCGGGACCTGGCCCTGCGCCGGGAAGTCGCCCTGGAGCCGGCACGGCGGGGCGGCGACCTGGGAGCCGGTCGAGGCGCCGCCGAAGACGAACTGGTTGATCAGCGAGTTGAGCCCCGGCGTGATGATGCCGCCGGTCAGGCCGCCGATCAGGCTGTCGACCGCCGACGGGGCCAGCGGCTGGAGGAAGTTGGACCCGCCGCACTGACGGTTCTCGTAGACCGGCAGGCCGTTCGCCAGCCCGCTGAAGGCCCCCGGGAACTGGTACGGGTTCGGCCGGTTGGTGGCCAGTCGCTTGCTCTGCACCGCCAGGTTCTCCGGGTTGACGGGGTTCGTCGTGCGCAGGTAGTGCAGGAGGCCCTTGCCATTGGGGCTCGGCTCGGACGCGTTCGTCGCCGCCACGGTGTTGGAGAAGAACGCGTTGAGCTCCTGCTTGTAGAAGGACAGCCCGGTGAGGATCGGGTTGATCTGGCGTGTGAACGGGT
>JAWVFS010000350.1:0-4521 GCA_033855795.1 Solirubrobacteraceae bacterium
GGCGGCGCGCGACGGCGAGCGTCGGCGGTGCGGGCGGCGGGAGTGGGCGGGCGACAGTGGTGGCCACGATCGGGGGACGGCTGCGGATCGCGCGCGGCCCCACGCGCCTCGCCCGGGATCATGGGCAGGCCGACATGAACTAATCCTGAATTTGCGGTTGGGACCGCGTTGGCTAGGCGACGGGAAGCCTGACGCGGAACCGCCCGCCCCGGCCCGCCTCGACGCTGACGCTTCCGTCCGCGGCCTGCGCGAGCCGCCGGGCCAGCGAGAGGCCGAGGCCCGCTCCGGCGCCGGCCTGCCCGTTTCCCGATGCGGAGCCTCGCACGCCCGGCTGGAAGATCCGGTCGGCGTCCGCGGGCGCGACGCCGGGCCCGTCGTCGACCACGTCGAACACGACAGCGCCGTTGTCCGCGCGGACGGACACCCGGACGCTGCTGTTCCCGTACTGGCAGGCGTTCTCGACGAGGGGGCTGAGGATGCGCTCGACCAGGTCCGCGTCCACCCCCACGCGCGGGCCGGGCGCCGGTGCGTCCAGCTCGAGCGAGACGTGGCGGCGCTCGGCGAGGGGCGCGCAGGTGGACACGGCCCGATCAGCCGCCGTGCGCGCATCGCTCGTCCCGCGCGGGCCGGCCTCGCTCCGCGCGGCGGCGACGAGCGCGTCCACGGCCCTGGTCATCTGGGCGGCGTCGTTGAGGATCGATGTGAGGGCCTCGCGATACCCCGACTCGTCGCGCGGGTGGCGCAGGGCCAACTCGGCCCGCGCCGACACGCGCGACAGCGGCGTGCGCAGCTCGTGGGATAGTTCGGCGGAGAAGCGCTGCTCGTGCCGCAGGCTCGCGGCCAGCCGCTCCAGCAGCCGGTCGAGCGTGGCTGCGAGCTCGGTGAGCTCGTCGTTGGGATCGCCGAGCCCGAAGCGCCGGTCGAGGTCCCGCTCGCTCCAGTCGGCCGCCTGGCGCGTCATCGCCGCGACCGGGCGCAGGGCGGCGCGCACGAGCCACCGCGCCAGCAGCGTGACGCCGGCGAGGAGCAGGAGCCCGAGGATGATCGAGGACACGAGGGCGATGCGCGCGGTCCGCTGGTAGGGCTGCAGGGACACGCCCGCGACGACCGTGCCGAGGCGCCGGCCCTGGCGCACCACCGGCACGGCGTACATGCGGGTCGACCCCACCTCGATCGTGCGGTGGCCGGCTCCGGCAAGCCCGGCCGCGGCGCGGTCGAGCCGGGCCGGAACCCGCGGGCGCTCCAACGGCCGGGCGCCCGCGAAGACCCACACCTGGCTGTCCAGCGCCGCGTCGTCGGGCGCTTCGGCGGCGAAGAGGCGTCCGTCGACCACCCGCAGGGTCGAGAGCTCTGCGGAGGCCCGGGCGTGCAGAAGACTGTTCGCGTCGCTCGACAGGCGCCCGTCGAGGACGACGTTGAACGCGAGGACCGTGACCGCCAGCGCGCCGGCCACGGAGAGCAGCACCGCCGCCATCAGCCGGCTGCGGAGGCTCGCGGAGCGGAGCCGCGCCCTCATCGGATCGAGTAGCCGACGCCGTGCACGGTCTTGATCTCCGGCGCATCGTCGAGCCCGCGCAGCTTGCGGCGCAGGCGGGCGATGTAGGTGTCAAGCGTGTTGTCGTGAACCATCGCGCCGGCGGGCCACCCCGCGCGCACGAGCTCGTGGCGGCGAACCGCATCCCCGGGCCGGGCGGTCAGGGCCGCCAGGAGCCGGAACTCGGTCGGGGTCAGGTCCACGCGCTCGCGATCGGTGAGCGCGGCGTGGGCCACCGGATCGAGCCGGAGGCCCCCCACCTCGGTCACACCCTCCCCGTCCGGGCGCGCCCGACGTAGGAGCGCTCGCAGCCGCACGATGACCTCGGAGAAGGCGAAGGGCTTGGTGACGTAGTCGTCGCCTCCGGCCTCGAACCCCGAGAGACGGTCGGAAAGGGAGTCGCGCGCGGTGAGGAAGAGCACGGGTGCCTGGACGCCCTGCGCGCGCAGTGCCTGGCAGAGGTCGCGGCCGTCGCTGTCGGGTAGGCCGACGTCGATGATCAGCGCATCGGGCGGATGGCCGGCGGCCCGATCCAACAGCTCGTGTCCGGTGGCGACGCCTTGGGCGGCGAAGCCCTCGTCCCGCAGCCCGCGCACCAGCACGTCGCGGAGCTCCGTGTCGTCCTCGACGATGAGCACGTGAGGGTCCATGAGCCTTCCGAAAATACCGCGTGCGGGCCTACGCCTTGGACGGCGGCGACCACCGGTCGTAGCCCGCGCGCCGTCTCAGCACGCCCCTGCAGCGCGGGCACCGCACACCCCGCTCGACGAGATTGGGGACCGAGGTGTAGTAGGTGCGCCCGCAGTCCGCGCAGCGGTAGGCGAGCTCGGATGGCGGTTTGTCGCTCATTCCTCGCGCAGGAGGCGCCCGAGGGGCAGGCGTCGGAGCCCGCGGCCGGCCAGGACGACCGCGATGAGCGTGGCCACGGCCGCCGCACCGAACATGCCGCCGAGGAAGCCCCAGGGGACGGCGAGGTGGTCCGGCGGGGGGTCGAAGACGTGCTGGAGCATGGCCACGAGCATCTCCGCCAGCAGCCAGCCCAGCACCGCCGCGAGCGCCGCGGCCGCGAGCAGCACGATTGCCGCTTCGCTCCAGACGAAGGCCGCGATCTCGCGCACCGACGCCCCCACCGCCGCCATCGTCGCGAACTCGTGGCGGCGCTCGTACATGCTCAGCGCGATGAGCAGGGCCATCGCGCCGCCGGCGAGCAGGATCACGAAGGCCCGTTCGATCGCGCTGACGCCCGACAGGTCGACCGTCGTGATCGAGCTGACGGTCTGCGCCGACTGTTGGCGGATGTTCGTCACCTGCGTGCCCTCGCCACCGGTGGCGGCGGCGACCCGGCGCGCGACCGCGGGCGGGTCCCCGCTGGCCTTCGCGAACACGACGTTCGCACCCCCACCGTGGTCGGCGGCCTGCAGGTAGGACAGGTTGGCCACCATGAAGGAGTCTTTGGGGGCCGAGGGGAACTCCTGGACGATCCCGGCGACGTGGAAGTTGACGACGTGGAATTTGGCGGTCCGGCGGTCGAGGACGCGCAGACGGAGCAGATCGCCTCGGTTCACCGAATAGTCCTTGATCGTCTCCTTGGACACGAGGATGCCGTCGGGGGTCGCCCGCAGCCGCGCGAGCGCCCCCTGCGCCGTGTCGCCGATGAAGTACGAGTCGCGCAGGGTCGTCGCGCGCGTCAGCGTCGCGGCGTCGATGCCGTAGGTGTCCTGCAGGTCGGGGCCCACGTAGGCGTAGGAGTGCTCGATCGCGCTGGTACCGGCCACGCCGGGCACGTGGGCCACCTTGGCCGCCAGGTTGTGCTGCTGGGCCACCCCGGGCGGGGCGGTGGCGACCACGTCGGCGCCGAGGGTGAGCTGCGCGTCGACGTTGACCTGCTGGTTGTAGGTCGCGGCGAAGATCCCGAGATTGACGCCGAAGGCGAGCAGGAGGCCAACGGCGAGCAGCCCGCGGTTGATCGCGGGCCCACGCCGCGCGGCGCTGGCGAGGACGAAGCTGGAACCGCCCGCCGCCCCCCTGCCGAGCAGCCGACGCCCCAGGGCGAGGCCGCGGCCCAGCAGCCGCCCGCGCAGGCGGACCAGGAGCAGCGCCGCGCCGATCCACAGCAGCGCCGGGGCGAAGAACATGTACACCGACAGCGAGAGGGTCGGGTTGGAGTCCGGGTTCACCACCGCCGAGAACCCCGTGCTCGCGGTCAGCCAGTAGATGAGCCCGCTCGCGACCAGACAGGCGACGTCGATGTAGAGCTTCTGCCACAGGGGCCGGGCCTCGCGCTGTGCGCTGCGCCGGGCGGCCACGACACTCGTGCGCCAGACCGACGCGGTGGCGGCCAGCCTCGCCACGAGCGCGCCTCCGATGGCCAGGGCCAGGCAGGCGAGGATCGCGGCGACGGCCCGCGTCGGACCGGCGTCGATGCCGCCGGCCACGAGTGTGTCCGTGGCCAGGAAGGCGAGGCCCGCGCCGACCAGGCCGGCCAGCAGTCCGATCACGCCGCTCTCGATGGCGGCCAGGCCGAGGAGGTCGCGCCGGCTCGCGCCACGCGCCCGAAGCAGGGCCAGGTCGCGGCGATCGCGCTCGACGGTCCCCAGCGCCGCCAGGTAGGCCAGGCCGAGCGCGATCAGGGCGCCGGGCACCGCGAGCATGATGTACAGCGCCTCGGCATACAGCGCGTCGCCGGACGCCGTGGTCAGCTGCTCTGCCAGGTTGTCGACGAACTGGACCTGACCGGGGAGGGAGCGTTCGGCGCGCCGCCGGAGCTGCTCGGCCTGGGTGAGCGCCTGGCTCGGGCTGTTGCCAAGCCGGCGCTGGTCGACCTGGACCTGGACCTGCCACTGGATGCCCTGCTGCGCGCCCGGGACGGCGGAGCTGCCGGCGTTCGTCTGCGTGATCGCGTGCAGTGACGGCGCCAGGGTCTGGGCGAAGGTGGCGATGGGCATGACCGCCACGTCCGCGGGCGGCTGAGCCGGCGCCGGGCCGGC
>JAWVFS010000351.1:0-2752 GCA_033855795.1 Solirubrobacteraceae bacterium
TTGCGTGCGAAACGCCGACTGCCTGCCGCGATAAGCTCCCACCCGATCGACGCCTGTGCCCGAGCGTAAGCCACACATCGGGCGGGGGCGGATGCCTCCGCCTGCCGCCAGTCCCAAGCGCCCCGCACCGCCGGGGTCGCCGCCCGCTGCGCCCGTGGTCGACTTCCGTCGCGTCTCGTTGGTCCATCGCAGCGGCGCGCTGGGGCTCGATCGCGCGACGTTCGCCATCGCCCGCGGCGAGCTCGCGTTCCTCACCGGCTCCGCGGGGGCGGGCAAGTCCACCGTCATGCGACTCCTCACGAGAGAGCTCGCCCCGTCGGGCGGGACGGTGTGCGTCGCCGGCCGCGACCTGAGCCTGATCGGGCGCGACGGGCTGTCGGGCTACCGGCGCAACCTCGGCCTGGTCCGCCATGACTCCACCCTCATGCCCGACCGCAGCGTCCAGGAGCAGATCGTGGACGCCCTGCGGGTCACCGGAGCGTCGCGCGACGACCGCGGCGGCTGGGCGGACGAGATCCTCCGGCTCACCGGTCTGGCGAGCCGGGCCGACAGCCTTCCCGAGCAGCTCACGCCGGGCGAGCACCGCCGCGTGTGCATCGCGCGCGCCTTCGCAGGCCGGCCGCCGCTCCTGCTCGCCGATGAGCCGGCGCGGGGACTGGACCGCGAGACCGGCATCGGAATCATGCGGCTGCTCTACCGCATCAACCGCACCGGCACGACCGTGCTCGTGGCGACGCGCGACCGCGACCTGGTCGCCAAGCTGCGCCGGCGCATGATCGAACTGGACCGCGGCGAGGTCGTCAACGACGTGGCGGCCGGGCTCCATGCCGACGACGAGACCACGCGCGAGTTCGCCGCCCGCGCGCGCGGAGCAACGGCCGACCCCGAGCTCGACCCGGCCGAGTCACGTGCCGCCAGCGCCGTGCGCTTCGCGCGGGCGCTGCATCGAGACCCTGGCCAGCCGGGCTGATCCGAACCCCGGCCCGCCTCCGTGAGGCCACCGTGCAGCGCTGACTGAAGGATTTGGGCGCTATAGGGCACCAAATCCTTCAAGGGGGTGCGATCCGTGCTCCCGAGATCAAACCCCCTGCGCGGTCATTGCTAACCGGCGGCGAGCGCCGGCGCGCGATCGGCCCACGGCAGCGCCTGCTCGACCGCGCCCGCGAGCTGCAGGATCGTCGCCTCGTCCCACGGCCGGCCGACCAGCTGGGCGCCGACCGGGATGCCGTCATCGGTCCAGTGGACGGGGAGCGAGATCGCCGGCTGTCCGGTGACGTTGGCGAACGCGGTGAAGGCCACCATCGCGATGACCGCCTCGGCCGGGGCCTCGGGATTGGCGTGCGTGACATCGAGCACGGCGCCCGCGGCCGGCGGCGTGATCGCCATCGTCGGGGTCAGCAGCACGTCGAATTCGCGGCCCCACGGCTCGAGCATCTGCCGGCTCATCCGCTCGAGCTGCTTCATCGCGAAGACGTACTCGAAGCTGGAGACCTCGTTGGCGGCGGCGTGCTGGTAGGCGATGTGGGGCTCCACCTGCTCCCAATCCATCTCGTCCAAATGCTCGCCGAGCGACGCCGCGACCAGCAGGTTGAAGGGCTCGACCAGCTCTTGGGAGATCGTGGGGAGCTCGATGGGCTCGACCGCGTGACCGAGCTCCGCGAGTGCGCGGGCGGTGCGCTGGGCCGCCTCGGTGCAGGCGGGATCGGTGGGCATGCCGTTCGGCCCGCTGTCCATGAGGGCGATCCGCAGCCGGCCCGCGTCGGCGCCGACCTCCTCGCGGAAGGGGCGGGCGGCGGGCGGCGCGTTGTACCAGGAGAGGGTGTCGGGCGTGGAGAGGACGTCTAGGATCGCGGCGGCGTCCGCGACGGTGCGCGTCACGGCACCCTCGACGATGGCGCCGAGCCAGCTCTGATTCAGCCGCGGCACGCGCCCGCGGCTGGGCTTGAGCCCGACGAGGCCACAGCAGGACGCCGGGATGCGGATCGACCCGCCGCCGTCGTTGGCATGGGCGGCGGGGAACATCCCGCCGGCGGTGGCCGCCGCGGCGCCGCCGCTGGACCCGCCCGGGGTGCGCTCCAGGTCCCACGGGTTTCGCGAGGGCCCGAAGCGGAGGTTCTCGGTGGCGGTGATGTGCCCGAACTCGGGCGTGTTGGTCTTGCACGCCAGGACGAATCCGGCGCGCTGGAACGCATCCACACATAGCTCGCTCGGGCCCTCCCAGGGCTCGTCGCCGCGCCCGCGCGAGCCGTAGGAGAGCGGCCAGCCGTGCACCTCGGTCAGGTCCTTGATCGGCATCGGCACCCCGAGGAAGGGAGCATCGTCGCCCGCGGCCAGGCGCTCGTCGGCGTCGCGCGCGGTCGCGCGGACGGCGTCGTCGTCCCGGTACACCACCGCGTTGAGCTCGTCGTTGAGCCGGTCGACCTCGGCGAGGCAGGCGTCGAGCAGCTCGGCCGCGGAGAGCTCCTTGTCGCGCAACGCGTCAGCCAGCTCGGTGACGGGGGTGCGAGTCGGGTCGATCATGGGCTCTCTCCTCGAGGGGTGGACGGCCGCGGCCGGTCGGACTCTTGTATCAGGCGGAGACCGCGAGCGCGGCCCACCCGCGCTCCGACCGCACCTTCGAGCACATGCCATGGGGCTTCAGCTTCGCGTTCGATCACTGGGACGAGGCCGAGCGCTGCCGCGTCGATTTCGACACCCGGATGCACGATCCGGCGGGCGTCCGCTCGTTCGTGGACCGGGTCCAGCGGCTGGC
>JAWVFS010000352.1:0-9197 GCA_033855795.1 Solirubrobacteraceae bacterium
GTGCGCCGGGTCGATGGCCGACGTCAGCGGAACCTGGTGGCCGGGCATCCCCATCGGCCTGGCCTGCGCGACCGTCGGCCAGATCACGGCGCGCGGCGTGCTGACGGGCGCGGGCCAGCGACTGGACGCCGCCGCGCGCGGCGCCCTGCCCGTGTACGCCGACGGCGCGTCGCTGGTGCTCGCTACGCTGGCCGTCGCCCTGCCGCCGCTCTCCCTGGTGGCGCTGGTCCTGTGCCTGTGGCTGCTGATTCGCCGCCGGCGCCGCTCGGGCGAGAAGTACGCCGGGCTCCGGGTCCTGCGTTGACGCCGCCGAAGCTCGTCCTGACGGTGATCGACGGCCTCGCGCCGGCGGCGCTGGAACGGGGCGTCGCGGACGGGAGCGCACCGACGCTCGCCGCGCTCGTCGAGCGCGGCACCTACATCGACGACTGCGTCGCGGCCTTCCCCTCCGTCACTCCGGTGTGCACCGCGAGCATCGTCACCGGGGCCGGCCCGGACGAGCACCGGGTCCCGGCCATGTGCTGGTACCTGCGCAGCGAGGAGCGCTACGTCGACTACGGGTCCAGCTTCCAGGCCACGCGCGCGTTCGGCATCGGCCGCTGTCTCACGGACACGATCTACAACCTCAACCTGGCCCATCTGTCGCGGCGCACGCCGACGCTGTTCGAGTTGCTCGACGACAACGACGTCCGCACCGCCGGGACGACCTTCCTCATGTACCGCGGCCGCCACCGCCACGAGGCCACGGGGGAGACCGCGCTGGCGCGGCTGGTCGCCGCCACCCTGTTCCGCCACGCCGTGTGGGGCCCGCGCGAGCTCTTCTACGCCGACCTGTTCGCGTCGCGCGAGACCGGCTGCAAGTCCCAGCTCGGGCTGCCGGGCGCGCGGGACGATCACTCCGGCTGCGTCGGTGCGTTCCTGGTCGAGCACGACCTGTGCGACTTCCTGCTGCTGTCGCTGCCCGACAACGACACGCATTCACACCGCACCGGCCCGGAGGGCCAGGTCGACTCCCTGGCTCTCGCCGACCAGCAGCTGGCGCGCGTCGTGGACGCGGGCGGCGGCCTGGACGCCTTCCTCGAGCAGTACGCCCTGATCGTGATGGCCGACCACTCGCACAGCGACGTCAGCGCGCGCATCTCGCTGCAGGACGGATTCGGCGACCTGCGGGTGCTCGGACCGAATGACCCGGCGCCCGAGGAGGCCCAGGTGGCGCTCTGCCCCGGCTGGCGATCGGCGATGGTGTACGCGCTCGACCGCGAGCGCCCCGAGCGTGTCGTTCGCGCCGCGGAGCGGGCGGCGCGCCGCATCCCGGGCGTGGACCTGGTCATGCGCCGTGCGGGCGACGAGGCGGTCGTGTGGAGCGAGCGCGGCGAGCTGCGCTTTGCGCCGGGCACCGGTCCGCGCGACCTGGACGGGGAGCACTGGAGCTTCGAGGGGGAGCTCGCCGCGGTGGGCGCGCGCGTCGAGGACGGCGTTCTGCGCTCGGACGACTATCCGGACCCGCTCGCACGGGTCTGGGCCGCGCTGAACTGCGAGAACGCCGGCGAGCTCCTGATCTCCGCCCTGCCCGGCTACGAGTTCACCGATTGGGGCGGCGTCGATCACGTCGGCGGCGGCAGCCACGGGTCGCTGCACCGGACGGACTCGCACGGCGCGCTGATCCTCGCCGGCACGGGCCCGGAGTCCCGTGACGCGCGCGAGCAGTGGACCCTGCGTGACATCGCGCCGCTGGTCCGCGCGCACTTCGGCCTGTGAGGCGGGTCCGGTTGGCGCCCGCGCTACCCTCCCGCGATGCTCGAAGAGGCGACCGCCGAGGTACCGGCCGTCCAGCTGACGCTGCGCCGCCGCGTGCGGCACGGGCTGCGGCGGTCCCACAACTGGTTCCAGCTCGTGCGCTTCGGCGCGGTCGGCGCGAGCGGCTACGTCGTCAACCTCGCCACCTACACGGTGTGCCTGCACGCCTTCGGGCTGCACTACCTCGCCGCCGGCACGGTCGCCTTCGTCGTGGCCGTGACGAACAACTTCTACTGGAACCGGCACTGGACCTTCGACGCGCGCGACGGGCACGCCGGCTTCCAGGCCGCGCGCTTCTTCGCCGTCAGCGTGGCCGCCTTCCTGTTCAGCCTCGCGATCCTCGAGCTCCTGGTCGGCGGGCTCGGCGTGGACAAGGTGCTCGCCCAGGCGATCGCGATCGTCACCGCGACGCCGCTCAACTTCGTCGGCAACAAGCTCTGGAGCTTCCGGGGCTGAAGGCGCTCGCGGCCGCCGCCGCGGCCGCGACGGCGGCGTGCCTGTTCGCGGCGCCGGCCATCGCCGCCCAGACCCCTGGCTCGGCCGTCAGAGACCCGAACGCGCTGACGCGCCCGGCCGAGCTCAACCGGCCTCCCCCAAACCACGTTCGCACGGCGCGGCAGGTGGTCGCGACGGCCGAGCGCCTGCCCGACATTCGCCGGACCCTGCGCACCCACCGGGGCGCGACCTGCGAGGCGTTCCTCAAGGGCACGCTGCAATGGCAGGTCTCCTGCTACGCGCGCCCTGGGCACCGGCAGATCCAGGGGAAGGAGATCGCGCAGGTGCTCATCGACGACCGCTCCGGCGTGGTCCTCGAGCACTGGACCGGGTTCCAGGTGGCGTGGAGCATGGCGCGGGGCTATGCCGGCGCCTTCGGGCGCAAGGCGGGCGCGCTCTACGTGTGGCTCCCGCTCTGCCTGCTGTTCCTCGTCCCCTTCGTCGATCCCCGGCGCCCGTTCCGCCTCCTGCACCTCGACCTGCTGGTGCTGCTCGGCTTCTCGGTCTCGCTCGCATTCTTCGACCACGCGAACATCGGGATGTCGGTCCCGCTGGCCTACCCGCCGCTGCTCTACCTGCTCGCGCGCATGCTGATGGTCGCGCGCCGCCGACGATCCGGCGAGCCGGCCGAGCCGCTCAGGCTGCTGGTCCCGACGATGTGGCTGGCCATCGCGTTGGTGTTCCTCGTCGGCTTTCGCGTGGGGCTCAACATCACCAATTCCAACGTGATCGACGTGGGCTACGCGGGCGTCATCGGGGCGGACCGGCTCGCCGACGGCACGTCGCTGTACGGCCACTTCCCGGCCGACAACCAGCACGGCGACACCTACGGCCCCGTGAACTACTACGCCTACGTGCCCTTCGAGCAGATCTGGCCCTGGAGCGGCACCTGGGACGACCTGCCGGCCGCGCACGCCGCGGCCGTGGCGTTCGACCTGCTCACGCTCCTCGGACTGTGGCTGCTGGGACGGCGATTGCGGGGACCGCGCCTGGGGTGGGTGCTGGCGTACGCCTGGGCCGCCTACCCGTTCACGCTCTACACCGCCAACTCGAACTCCAACGACGGGCTCGTGGCGATGCTGCTGACGCTTTCGCTGCTCGTGGTCCGCTGGGCACCGGCGCGCGGCGCGGCGGTGGCGCTCGCCGGCCTGACGAAGTTCGCGCCCCTGGCGCTGGCGCCGGTCTTCGCCACCGCCGGGCCCGCGGGCGTCGGACTCGCATCCCGGGCGCGGAGCGTCGCCCTGTTCGCGCTCGGGTTCCTGCTGACGGCCGGCGTCGTGATGCTGCCGGTGCTCGTGGGCGGCGACCTCGACACGTTCTACGAGCGCACGATCGAGTTCCAGCGCGCCCGCGGGTCGCCGTTCTCGGTGTGGGGGTTCTACGGCTGGGACACGGCCCAGAGCGTCGTGCAGGCGGGCGCCCTGGTGTTCGCCGTGGCGGCCGCGTTCCTGCCGCGCCGGCGCGACCTCGTCGGTCTGGCCGCGCTCGCCGGCGCCGTCGTGATCGCCCTGCAGCTCGGCGTGACCCACTGGTTCTACCTCTACATCGTGTGGTTCCTACCCTTCGTGCTGGTGGCGCTCCTGGCGCGCTACGCGGAGCCGGCGCGGTGAGGCGATCGCTGCTGCTGGCGCCGGCGGCGGTGCTCGCGGCCGTGTGGGGGATCGCGCTGTTCAACGGCCCAACCGCCGATGTGCACATCACCGACGTCGGCGTGTACCGCGGGTACGCCGATGCGCTCGATGCCGGCCGCGAGCCCTACTCCGGCTTCGCCTTCGAGTACCCGCCGCTCGCGCTCGTGCCGATGTGGCTGGCCGGCGTGACGGACGCCGGCAGCTACGCCTCCTACGACGTGAGCTTCGCGATCGTCATGCTCCTGGCCGCGCTGGCGGTGATGCTGCTGACGGCCGTCCTGGCCCGCGACGGCGCTCTCACGGCGGCCTGGATCGTGGCGCTCTCGCCGCTGCTCACCGGCGCGGTCGTGCGGACGCACTTCGACTTCGTCGCCGTTGCCCTGATGCTCGGGGCGCTGGTCGCGCTGACCCGCGGGCGCCCGACCGCGGGGTTCGCGCTGCTCGGCGCGGGGGCGATGACCAAGCTGTTCCCGGCCCTGCTCGTTCCGGTGGCCGCCGCGTGGCTGGTGGCCGGGCGGCATGGCGGCGACGCGGTGCGCGGGGCGGCCGCCTTCGTCGCCGTCGTCGCAGTCGTGTCGCTGCCGTTCCTCGGCGGGGGCTACGTCGACGCGTACCGCTACCAGCTCGAGCGTCCGGTGCAGATCGAGTCCACGCCGGCAACCGTGCTCTTCGCGCTCGGCGGCTCGCACGTCACCGGAACGGCCACGGTCCCCGACGCCCACGGTTCCAACGGCCTCCAGGGCGGCCCGGACGACGTCGTCCAGGCAGTCTTCGTCGCCCTGCTCGCGGGTACCCTGGCGCTGGTCGTGGTGCTCGTCGCGCGCGGGCCGCCCGAGGAGCGCCGGCTGCTGCTCGGCGCGCTGGCGGCGGTGCTGGCGTTCGCCGCGCTGGGCAAGGTGCTCTCCCCTCAGTTCCTCGTGTGGCTCGTGCCCTTCGGGGCACTGGCATGGACGTGGGGCGAGCGCACGTTGGCGCTGCTGCTGGCCGCTGCGGTCCTGCTCACGCAGCTCGAGTTCCCCGCCCGCTACGAGGAGCTCGTGGACGAGCGCACCTCGGTGGTCCTGCTGGTCGCGGCGCGCAACGCGGCGCTGCTCGCCGCGTTGGCCATCACGCTGACGCGGCTTGCAGGACCGGTTCGATCGCGTCGGCTCGCATCGGCTGCGACGCGGTGATGAGGGCCCCCATCAGCCACGGGTCCTCCTCTGAGGTCTCGAACTTGACCGGCAGCTGGGTGACGAGTGCCTCGAGCGCCTGCTCGCGCTTGACGCCGATCACGCCGCCGCGCGGGCCGGTCATGCCCACATCGGTGATGTAGGCGGTCCCGCCGGGCAGCACGCGCGCGTCGGCGGTGGGGACATGCGTGTGGGTCCCGACGACCGCCGTGACGCGGCCGTCCAGGTACCAGCCCATCCCGACCTTCTCGCTCGTGGCCTCCGCGTGCATGTCCACGAGCACGTGGTCGACGCGGCCGGCGAGCTGCTCGACCTGCGAGTCCGCCTCGGTGAAGGCGGCGCGGCCGGACCGCAGGTACAGGTTGCCCTGCAGCGACACCACGCCCAGGCGGATGCCGTTGCGCTCCACCACGCAGCTTCCGTGGCCCGGCTGGAGGGCGAGGAAGTTGGCGGGGCGGATGATCTCGTCGTGCTCGTCGAGGTAGCCCCACACCTCGCGGTGACGGTAGGTGTGGTTGCCGAGGGTGATGACGTCGGCGCCGATCTCGAACAGCTCGTCGGCCGTGCGCCGGGTGATGCCCACGCCGCCGGCGGCATTCTCGCCGTTGACCACGACGAAGTCCGGCGCGAGGCGCTCGCGCAGCTCGGGGAGCACGGCCCGCAGCGTGCGCCGTCCGACGCCTCCCACGACGTCGCCGACGAACAGCAGCTTCATCAGCGGACCACCCGCTTGCCTTCTGCGAGGTATGTCGTACCGTGCGGCGAAGGAATCCCCGCCGTGAGCGACGAGCCAGCAGACCGCGCCCCCGACGAACCGGACGCGCCGCGCCAGCGGGCGGCGCGGGGCGAGGAGCCGACCGAGCGGCTGGAGCCGGCGGCGAGGTCATCCCCGCCCAAGGTCGTCGTGCCCCGGTGGGTCCAGCTGGGCGCGCTCCCGGTCGCGCTGCTGGGCGTGTGGGCGTTGGCCCGGGCGGCGGGGGTGGTGCTGCTGGTGTTCGTGATCGCCGGGGTGATCGCGCTCATGCTCAATCCCCTGGTCAAGGCCGTGCACCGCGGCAGACGGTTCCCGCGCGGCCTGGCCGTTGCCGTGGTGTACCTCGGATTCTTCCTCGTTCTGGCCGGCGGGGTGGCGCTGCTCATCAACCCGGTGACGACCCAGGTCAAGCGCCTGCAACGCGACGTGCCCAACCTCGTGAGCTCGGCCAACCGGTCGCTGGGCGACCTCCAGCGCACGTTGGACAAGGAGGGCATCAAGGTCAAGATCCAGGAGCAGGGGAAGACGGCGCTGCAGACGCTGCAGCAACAGGTGCTCAAGCGGTCGTCCTCGATCGTGTCCTTCGGCCAGGACGTGCTCCAGCGGGTGGTCGAGGCCGCCTTCGGGATCATCCTCGTCCTCGTCATATCCATCTACATGCTGCTCTATGCCGACCGGATCGGCGCGCTCGTCCGATCCGTGATGCCGCCGGGCGACGGCAGCAGGGACGACGATTTCTCGCTTGCGGCGCAGCGCGCGGTGGCCGGATACGTGCGGGCGCAGCTGCTCTTCAGCCTCGCCATGGGATTGAGCGCCGGCATCGCCCTGTGGATCTTCGGCGTCACGGGCATCTTTCCCGACGGGCAGCGCTACGCCGTCTTCTTCGGCGTCTTCTACGGGCTCATGGAACTGATCCCCTACGTCGGTCCGATCCTCGGGGGCATCCCACCGGTGCTCGTGGCGCTGTTCAGCGACCCGCTGAGCGCGGTCTGGGTCGTGCTGCTGCTCGTGGCGCTGCAGCAGTTCGAGGGCCATGTCGTCGCCCCGCAGGTGTTCGGGCACACGCTGCGGATCAATCCCCTGATCGTGATCTTCGCCCTGCTCCTCGGTGCCCAGCTGTACGGGATCCTCGGGGCGCTCGTGTCGTTGCCCGTGGCCGCGGTCATCCGTGAGACGATCGTGTACCTGCGGCGCCACCTCGTCTTCGAGCCCTGGGGGCCGGGCGAGCCGGCGCTGGCGGGCGGGATGGGGGGTGGTCCCGGGCGACCACGCTGCCCCGAGTGCGGGGCCGAGCACGAGCCGGACGACGCGTACTGCGGTCGCTGCGGCGCCTCGCTGGCCCCCCGCGTGGGCGCCCCGAGCTAGCTGACCGGAGCCGCGCAGGGTCTAACCTGCGCCGAGCAATGGCGAGCCCGGACACGGCCACCACACCGGCCCCCCCCGGCGAGGGCGCACTCGGCGCGGCGAACCTCGTCAAGCGCTTCGGCGATCGCGAGGCGCTGCGCGGCGTCACGTTCGAGGTCTTCCCCGGCGAGCGGGTCGCGATCATCGGGCCCAACGGGGCGGGCAAGACCACGCTGCTGTCGATCATGGCGGGCATCCAGCAGTCCAGCGGCGGCTCGGTGCACCGGCCCGCGGGCGGGCCCCTCGAGGTCGGCTGGGTGCCGCAGCAGCCCGCGATCTACTCGAAGCTCTCGGTCGCCGAGAACCTGCGCCTGTTCGCGCGGCTCGAACGCGTATCGGACCCGGATGCCGCGGTGGAGCGCATGCTCGCCCAGACCGGGCTCGGCGAACGGGCCGCCGACGAGGTCTCCAAGCTCTCGGGCGGCAACCGCCAGCGGGTCAACATCGCGGTCGGCCTGCTGGCCGACCCGGAGGTGCTGCTGCTGGACGAGCCCTCCGCGTCGCTGGACCCGCGCCAGCGCGAGCGCCTGTGGGAGTTCATCGGCAGCCTGACCGAGCGCGGCACCGCGGTCGTGTACTCCACGCACAACGTGACGGAGGCCGAGCGCTACGCCGACCGCGTGCTGGTGCTGGCCGACGGCGAGCTGCTGTTCACGGGCTCGCCGCGGGACCTGGAGCGGGCCGTCGGCGCGCGCGACCGGGACCTCGACTTCGAGTCGGCGTTCGTGACCTTCCTGCACGAGCGCGGCCACTAACTCCTCCACCGTGCGCTGGCTGCTGCTCAAGGACGTGCAGATCCTGCGTCGCTCGCCGCTGCTCGTGGCGCTGCTCATCGTTTACCCCATCGTGATCGCGCTGCTGATCGGCTTTGCGCTCTCGCGCGGACCGCAGAAGCCGCGCGTGGCCTTCCTCAACCAGGTTCCGGCATCGGCCAGCAAGATCAACCTCGGCGGCCAGTCGATCGACGTGACGAAGTACACGAACCAGCTGTTCCAGGCGATCAAGCCGATTCGGGTGCACTCGCGCGCGGAGGCCCTGGACAAGGTCAAGTCCGGGGACGCGCTCGCCGCGCTGATCATCCCGCCGGACGTCACCCAGAAGCTGGCGTCGGGCCTGGAGCCGGCGCGCGTCGAGGTGATCTACAACAACGAGGACCCGCTCAAGGCGCGCCTGGTGGACCAGGCGATCTCCTCGCGCCTCGCGCAGGCGAACTCCGCGCTCGCCGACACGTTCAAGAACATCGCGGCGCAGGACATCAAGCTGCTGCTCGACGGCGGTACCTTCGACCTGCTCGGGCGCACGCTGAACGTCCTCGGGCTGAAGAAGACCAAGACGATCCTCGACGCGACGATCGCCACGCTGCCGAAGAACTCGGCGAACCGCATCGCGCTGCAGCAGGTGACGCAGTTCGCTCAGTTGGCGATCCAGAACCTCAACCTCTCCGACCAGGTGCTGACCACGGTCAGCAACCCGGTGCAGGTCAAGCGCGTGGCCCTGAAGGGCAAGCGCGTGCCCCTCGACGCCTTCGCGGTGGCCGTTTCGGTGACCGTGTCGCTGATGTTCGTGACGATCCTGCTCGCGGCGGGCATGCTCGCGCTCGAGCGCGAGGAGAACGCCTTCCTGCGGCTGGTGCGCGGGCTCGTGTCGCGGCTCGGGCTGGTGCTCGAGAAGGTGCTCCTCGCCGCCCTGTGCGGGTTGCCGGTGGCGCTGTTGATGATGGCCGGCATCAGCCCGTTCGTGACGCTGGACTGGAGCCACTTCCCGCTGTGGGTGGTCGCGCTGGCCGTCGGGGCGGTCGCCTTCGGGGCCATGGGCGTGGCGATCGGCGGCGTGACGCGCGAGGTGCGCGCCGCGTCGCTGATGGCCTTCGGGCTGTCGCTGCCCATCGCCTTCCTCGCGCTGGTCCCCTCGGGCTCGGTCTCGAAGGGCGTTTACGACCTGATC
>JAWVFS010000353.1:0-2799 GCA_033855795.1 Solirubrobacteraceae bacterium
GGCGAGTCCGCAATCGCGTGGAATCAACAGGGACGGCCAGGCACCAACGGCGTCAACGGCAGCAACGGCATCAACGGCAGCAACGGCGTCGGTGGTGCGACCAACGTGGTGGTGCGTACGGCGACAATTGCGAACGCGAACGGAGGCGGCAAGGAGGCGGACTGCAACCCGGGCGAGCGCGCCGTCGGAGGCGGCGTCAGCCGCAGCGATGGAGGCGTCAACAGTGGTGACGTGATCCACGACAGCTTTCCCGAGTCCGTCCAGGGAACGGGTCTCCCCGCCCCCGTGGGAGCTACGCCGACCGCCTGGCGCTCCGATCTCAGCGTCGCGGCGGGCCCCGCGGGCATGACCTTTTACGTGATCTGCGCCTCGCCATAGACCGCGCTGCCCTCGAAGCCGTGGGGCTGCGGGAGTAGCGACCGCTCACCCGCACACCGGGACCCGCAATGCCGGGATCGGAACCGCCGAGCCAAAGTGGGACTTAGAGGAATGACGACCGCTGCTACGCCGCCGCCTGCTCGGCCCAGTCGCGATACAACCGCCAGTACGCCCCCTCGGCGGCCAGCAGCTCCTCGTGCGTCCCCGCCTCGACGATCCGTCCGTGCTCGAGCACGACGATGCGGCCGGCGCGCTGGATCGTGGACAGCCGGTGGGCGATGACGATCGCAGTGCGACCGGCGAGGAGGCGGCGCAGGCCCTCCTCGATCCGAGTCTCGGTGTGGACGTCGACGTTCGAGGTCGCCTCGTCGAGCACGAGGATCCGTGGGTCGGCGATCAGGGCGCGGGCGAAGGCGATGAGCTGGCGCTGCCCGGCGGAGAGCTGCGACCCGCGCTCGCCGACCTGCGTCTCGTAGCCCTCCTCGAGCTGCACGATGAAGAAGTCGGCGCCGACCGCGTGGGCGGCCGCCTCGACCTCCTCGCGCGTGGCGTCCGGCCGGCCGAAGGCGATGTTGTCGGAGATCGTTCCCGAGAACAGGAACCCCTCCTGCGGCACGATCCCGAGCTGCGAGCGCAACGAGTCCTGCGTGACGTCGCGCAGGTCGTGGCCGTCGACCAGCACGCGGCCGCCGGTCGGATCGTAGAAGCGGGACACGAGCTTGGCGAAGGTGGATTTCCCGGCGCCGGTCGCCCCGACGAGCGCGACCGTCTGGCCGGGCGGCACCGCGAGCGAGACGTCGTCGAGCGCCAGCACCGCGTCGTCGCCCGACCCGTAGGCGAACGACACGTGGTCGAACTCGACCTCGCCGTCGAGGCGCGCGAGCTCCAGGGCGCCCGGCCGGTCCTCGAGGTCCGGCGCCTCGTCGAGCAGCTCGAAGATCTTGTCGAGCGCAGCCATCCCGCTCTGGTAGGTCGTGTAGAGCTGGGAGAGCTGCTGAATCGGGTCGAAGAAGTTGTTCAGCGCGGCGACGAAGCCGACGAGCACGCCGACCTGGACGTGGCCGTCGATCACCTGGAAGCCGCCGTAGATCAGGATCCCCACCGTGGCCAGCGCCGAGACGAGCTCGACCGCCGGGAAGTAGGCGGCGTTGAGGTAGACGGTCTTGTAGTTGGCCGCGCGGTTCTCCTCGTTGAGCTCGGCGAAGCGCGCGTTGTGGAACCGCTCGCGGCCGAAGGCGCGCACGACGCGGATGCCCGACAGCGTCTCCTGGAGATACGAGGTGATCCAGGCGATCTTCTCGCGGGTGATCCGGTAGGCGTCAGCCGAGGCGACCCGGAACGCAAGCCCTCCGAGCAGCACCACCGGGAAGATCAGACACGTCAGCAGTGCCAGCTCCGCGTCCAGGACGAACAGGATCGCGATCGTCCCGACCAGGGTCAGCGACGCTTGGAACAGCGTCACCACTCCATCGGAGACGAGGGAATCCAGCGCCTCGACGTCGTTGGTCAGACGCGAGATCAGCACCCCCGCGCGCTTGCGCGAATAGAACCCGATCGACAGGCGCTGGAGATGCGAGAACACCTCCACGCGCAGGTCCTGCAGCACGCGCTGGCCGACCCAGCCGACGAGGTAGGTCTCCAGCCAGGTCGCGCCCCACAGCACCAGGGCCGAGACGACGAACCCGACCACCACCAGGTTCAGCGTGGCGACGTCATGGGGGATGATGCCGTTGTCGATCGCCAGCGTGGCCAGCGGCGGCGGCGCCAGGGCGGCGGCGGTGGCCAGGATGAGCGCAACGAACATCGCGGCCACCCGCCACCGGTACGGACGCAGCAGCGCCAGCAGGCCGCGCAGCTTGCGCCCGCGCCCGGCCGTGCTGCGCAGACGTCGGCGAAGTTCGCGCAGGCGGGTTCCGCGCTCGTTCACAGGCCCGCCACCTCCGCCTCCTCGGGCTTGCGCGTCAGGAAGACCTGGTCGGGCAGCCCCTTCTCGACGATCTCGCGGTACAGGTCGGACACCTCGACGAGCTCGTCATGGGAGCCGCGCGCGGCGAGCCGGCCGCGCTCGAGCACGGCGATCTCGTCGGCCAGGGCGATGGTGGAGAGCCGGTGCGCGATCACGAACGTCGTGCGTCCCTGCATGACCTCGCGCAGCGCGCCCTTGATCTCCTGCTCGGTGGAGGCGTCCACGCTCGAGGTCGCGTCGTCGAGGATCAGGATGCGCGGATCGGCGAGGATCGCGCGCGCGATCGCCAGGCGCTGGCGCTGGCCGCCGGAGAGCGTCAGGCCCCGCTCGCCGATCAGGGTGTCGTAGCCGTCGGGGAGGGCGGCGACGAACTCGTCGGCCTGCGCGCGCCGCGCCGCCTCCTCGACGTCTTCGCGGGTGGCGTCGGGCCGAGCGTAGGCGACGTTCTCGTGGAC
>JAWVFS010000354.1:0-3501 GCA_033855795.1 Solirubrobacteraceae bacterium
GCATTCCAGCACGTCACCGAGGCAGCGTTCCGGCGCACGCTCGGCTCGCCGGCGCTGTTCTCGCTCGTCTACACCACCGTCGCCGCGGCGCTGTACTACGCCCTCGGCGTGGTGGCGCACAACGCCCTCGGGGTGACCCCGTTCGTGTTCGCTGCCGCCGCGGTGTTCTTCGTGCTGGCCGTGCTCACCTACGTCGAGGGCGCCTCGCTGCACCAGGAGCGGGCGGGCTCGACCGTCTTCGCCCGCTACGCGTTCAACGAGCTGTGGAGCTTCGTGGCCGGCTGGGCGATCCTGCTCGACTACGTGATCCTGATGGCGATCGCCGCCATCACGGCGGCGAACTACCTGGGCGCGTTCTGGGCACCGCTGGCGCACGGCACGGTGGAGGCGGTCGTCGCGATCGCCATCATCGTGGGCGTCGCCGTGGCCAACGTCATGGGGCTCACGGCCGAGCGCCTCAAGCGGCTGGTCAGCGTCGCCGTGGTGGACCTGGTGCTCCAGATCACGGTCGTCGTCCTGGGCCTGGTGCTCGTGTTCGACCTGCCGACGGTGCTCGACCCCATCGACCTGGGGACCTCGCCCACCTGGAGGAACGTGGTCTTCGCCCTCACGATCGCCGCAGCCGCCGCCTGCACCGGTCTCGAGGCGTCATCCGGGCTCGCGGGGGAGGTGCGGATCTCACGCCGTGGCCTGCGGCGGCTCGTCGGGGCGCGCATCGGGACGGTGCTGTTCCTCTATGTCGGCGTGTCCCTGGTGGCGCTCGCCGCGCTGCCCGTCACCCACGGGCACACCGCCCTCGGCGGCCGGTACGAGAAGGCCCCGCTGCTCGGCGTCGTCTCCGCCTACGAGCCCGGGACGAGCCTGCCCGAGGTGCTGCGCTACGCCGTCGGCGGCGTCGGCGCGCTGCTGCTCGTGATTGCGGCGAACGGAGCCATGCTCGGGCTCTCGCGGCTGTCGTATTCGCTCGCCACCAACCGGCAGATCCCCAGTCTGGTCGGGCGTCTGCACCCGAAGCGTTCGACGCCGGTCGTGGCCATCGGGATCGCCGCCGTGCTCGCGTCCGTGCTCGTGCTGCCCGAGAGCCTCGACTTCCTCCTCGGCGTGTATGCGTTCGGGGTGATGATCGCGATGACCCTCGCCCACCTTTCCGTGATCGTGCTGCGCTACCGCGAGCCTGATCGCGACCGCCCCTACCGGATGCCGCTCTCGGTGCGCGTGCGGGGCGGCATGCTCCCGCTCCCCGCCGTGCTCGGCGCGGTGCTGGCCGCCGCCGGGTGGGTGAGCACGGTCGTCACCCACGGGCCGGCCCGCTACCTCGGCTCGGCGTGGATGGTCGGCGGCCTCGTGCTCTACGTCGTCTACCGCCGGACCGAGGGCAAGCCGATCTTCAAGCGCGTCACGGTCCCGGCGACGGCCTTGGCGCGCGAGCCGGTGGACACCGAGTACGGCTCGATCCTCGTCCCGCTGCTGGGGACGCCGCTGGACGACGACATCATGCAGACGGCCGGGCGCCTCGCCGGGGACGAGGTGGACGAGGAGGGCGACGGCGCGGTGATCGTGGCGCTGTGGATCTTCGAGGTGCCGATGTCCCTCCCGATCGACGCGGCGCTGCCCGAGAGTCGACTGCAGCAGGCGCGTGCGGCGCTCGCGCGCGCCAAGGCCGTTGGGGAGGAGTACGAGGGCGTCGAGGTGGCGACGGCCACCGTCCGCGCGCGGCGCACCGGCCAGGCGATCGTGGACGAGGCCCGCCGGCGCGGCGTCGAGGCGATCGTGCTGGCCGCCGAGGAGCCCTCGCGTATACGGGGCGGAGCGCTCCTGGGTGGGCGCGGCGGCCCGCTGGACAACTTCGTCGGGGACGTCACGCGCTACGTCGTCGGCAAGGCGCCGTGCCGGGTGATCCTGACCGCGCCGCCGGCCGACGCGCCGGTCGCCGCAACCGCGCCCGCGATCGCGGAAACGGACGCCGCGGAGCGGTAGTGGTCTGGCGGTCAAACCACTAGAGTCCGCGCCATGTTCATCCTCGTCGTGGGGGCCGGCCGGGTTGGGTCGACGGTGGCCAAGTGGGCGCTCGCCGAGGGCCACGAGGTCTCCGTGCTCGACGAGGACCCGCTGTCACACGAGCGCCTGGACAACGAGCTCGACACCTCCTGGGAGGAGGCGGGTGGGCGCTTCACCGTGGGGACAGCGTTGGAGGTCGACGCCCTCACCGAGGCGGGCATCGCCGAGGCGGAGACCGTCATCGTCTGCACCGACGGCGACAACACCAACCTCGTGGTCGCCCAGATCGCGCGCCGGCGCTGGGGCATCGAGGGAGTGATCGTGCGGGTGCTCGACCCGCGGCGCGCCGAGTGGTATCGCCAGCAGGGCCTGTCGACGATCTGCCCGACGGCGGTCGCGATCGACATGCTCGAGGACGCCGTGACGGCGCTGACGTGAGGAGCCGGCCGTGTACGTGATCATCGCCGGGGCCGGCAAGGTCGGCTGGAACCTCGCGCGCGAGCTGATCGAGAAGGGCCACGAGGTGACCCTGCTCGAGAACGACCGCCGCCGCTACCTGGTGGTCGAGCAGGAGCTCGAGCACGCCGTCCAGTACGGCGACGCCAGCGAGCTGTGGGTGCTCGAGCGCGCGGGGATCCAGCGCGCCGACCTCATGATCGCCGTCACCGGCGACGACGAGGACAACATCCTCATCTGCCAGATGGCGCGCGACAAGTACGACGTCGAGCGGATCGTGGCCCGCGTCAACAACCCGCGCAACCTGGACCACTTCAAGGAGCTCGGCATCGAGCCGGCCGTGTCGGCGACCGACCTGATCCTGCGCCTGATCGAGCACGAGGTACCCCAGTACGGGCTCGTGCACCTGCTCGACCTGGCCGGGGACAGGCTCGAGATCATCGAGCTCATCGTCCACGAGGAGTCGCCCGTGGCGGGCAACCGCGTGGGCGAGGTCGACATGCCCGACGGCAGCCTGATCATCTCCGTGCTGCGCGAGGGCGGCGGCTTCGTGCCCCAGGGCGACACGGTGATCGAGGCCGGCGACGAGGTCCTCGTGGTGCTCGACCCCGGGCTCGAGGACGACATCACCGCGCGCTTCGCGCCCAACGGCAGCCGGCCCGGTGGCTGACCGCCACGTCGACGTCCTGCTCGTCGGCGGCGGCCTGGCCGCGGCGAACTGCGCACGCTGGCTGCGGGAGGAGGGTGCCGACGGCTCGATCCTGCTCGTCGGCCGCGAGCCGCATCCTCCCTACAACCGCCCGCCGTGCTCGAAGGGCTACCTCCAGGGCAAGGAGACCCTGCAGGACACGCTGTTCCGGCCCGACGAGTGGTGGGAGGAACAGTCGATCGAGCTCAAGACCCGCACGAGCGTCCTCAAGCTCGATCTCGAGGACCGCGTCGCCGTGCTCTCCACGCAGGAGGAGGTGTCGTTCGACAAGGCGCTCGTCGCCACCGGCTCCAACGTTCGGCTCCTGCGGGTCGAGGGAGGTGGGCTCGAGGGCATCC
>JAWVFS010000355.1:0-7956 GCA_033855795.1 Solirubrobacteraceae bacterium
GGACGATCGCGGCGGCGAGTAGCGCTGCGCCGACGAAGCCGAAACCGAAGAGCGTCGAGGCGAGGTGGCCGGCGAGCGGCTCCAGCGCGCGAGCGGCGTCGCCGGCATCGTTGATGGTGATGCCGCGCACGTGAAGTGTGGCGGCGCAAGCGATGACGATGAAGACGCCGATGACCCCGGTCAGCGTGGCGCCGACGATGACGTCGATGCGCTCATTGGGGATGTCCTCGACCTTGAGGCGCTTGTCGACGGCGTACGACTGGATGAATGCCAGGCCCCACGGCGCCAGCGTCGTGCCCAGCGTGGCCACGGCCACGAGCACGGCCTCGCGCGTCAGCGGCATGCCCGGCACGACCAGTCCTTTGGCGGTGGCGGTCCAGTCGGGATGCGCGAGAAACCCCGAGAGGATGTAGGCGACGAAGACTCCCGTCAGGGCCAACAGGACGTGCTCAACGCGGTGAAAGGACCCGCGCAGCACGAGCAGCGAGACTCCGAGGGCGGCGAGGGGCACGCTGATGTAGCGGCTGACCCCCCCGAGCAGCTCGAAACCAGCCGCCACGCCGGCAAACTCAGCAGCGAGCGTGCCGAGATTGGCGAGCACGAGAGCGCCGAGGGCGATGGTGGCGCCTCGGGGGCCGCGGCGTTCGCGGACGAGCGCGAGCAGTCCCTTGCCGGTCACGATGCCCATGCGGGCGCCGAGCTCGTGGTACACGATCAGCGCGGCGGTCGAGAGCGCGAGGACCCAGAGCAGGCGATAGCCGTATTTCGCGCCGAGGATCGAGTACGTCGTGATCCCCGCCGGGTCATCATCCGACAGTCCGGCCAGCACGCCCGGCCCAACTACCGCGAACAGGGCTAGTACAGAACCACGCCGCACGAGTTGGGGCCGGCGCCGGATCAGGCGCCAGTGAAAGTGACGCCCGGGCGGCGGGTCACGCCCAGGCTCGGACCGTGGCGAACGCTGCGACGAGGTCACCGGCCGACGAGTCTCGCCGATTGGACCGGCGCGGTGCTCAGCTACCGGGGCACGGAGCCGTGTTCGTGGGCTGCTTCAGCGTCATCCCGGGCCGACTCGATCAAGCCGCTCACGAGCACATGCGCTCCCGAGCCGACCCCAAAAGTCCAATACCGGCGAAACCAGCGGCGGGCATGCGCGTCGGTTGTCGCCACGCGCATTTCGCCTCTCAGGAGAGTGGTGCCACCGTCGAGCTCGTTGACCGCCAGCGAATAGATGTGCTTTGCGTAGCCGGGCTCGGAGAACTGTTTGAAGTCCGGGGAGGAAACGTGCGCATAAGAGATCACCGGCCGCCAGAACTTTCCAACGAGCCCGAGAGCGATCTCCTCACCGGGACGCACATCCAACAAGGTCCAGCCACCGTTCTGGCTTGGAACGTCCGCGAGGTCGCGCAGGCTCAGGCGATCCGGTGCGGCGGGCGGTCGTTCCCCATGCAGGAGATGACTGGCGATCTCCGGCAACATCCTCAGTGCCCCTAGAAGTCCGATCAGAGGCTTGCCGCGCCCCACTTCGACTAGGTCGACCTCCATCAGGGCGTCCCAAGTGGTTTGGGTGTCGGCGTGAACGACCGTTGCCACTGCGTCCGACATGTCGTAGACGGGCATGAACTCGTCAACGAGCATCGCTGGCGCAGGCTAGCGAGCCTCCACCATGGCCGCGGCGGAATGCGCTACCGCTTTGGACGAAAGCGGGAACGTCCACCGTGGGTTCGAATCCCACCCGCCGCTTTCACAGAGCTGGCAGTCTGTACTCGATGGCCGGCTTCGACGCGCAGATCCGCCTGGCCGATCCGGGCTCTGACGGTGAAGACCCGGCTGGTCTGGTCGTCGTGCACCATCTCGCAGACCGGGCCGAGATCCGGGCGGAGGTGCTCTCGGGCGGTCACCTGTTGCACCTCGCTGTCGCCGGCTGCCTCTTCAACGACATCCTGCGCGAGGCGCGCGCCCGTGGGATCTCCGTGACCGACCTGCGCGTGTCGGCGGATGGCGACTTCGGTGGCGACCCGATGATCTCGACCGGGATCACGTACGAGGTGGAGATCGCCGGGGAGGCGCCGGAGGCGGATCTCCGCCGTCTCGTGGCCGACTGCGAGGCCCCGGCCGCGATCCCGGAGACATTGCGCGCGGGCACGACGGTCGGCCCCGGATCGATCCAGGTGCGCGCGGCGGCCCAGGAGCGTGGCGTCGAATAGAGTCGCGCTGCCATGAAGGCGGCGGTGATCTACGAGAACGGCGGGCCGGACGTCCTGCGCCACGAGGACGTACCCGATCCCGAATGCCCCGATGGCTGCGTACTGGTCGACGTCGAGGCGATCAGCATCGAGGGCGGGGACCTGCTGGCCCGCGCGGGGTCGCCGCCGCCGGCGGTGCCGCACGTCGTGGGATATCTGGCCGCGGGGACGGTCGTCGAGGTCGGCGGGGGCGTCGAGGGTCGCGCGGTCGGCGATCGGGTCGTGACCCTGAGCATGGCGGGCTCGCACGCGTCCAAGCGGGTCGTTCCCGCGATGTCGACCTGGAGGATCCCCGACGGGTTGGACGCGGCCCCTGCCGCGTGCATCCCGGTCGCGTTCGGGACCGCCCAGGAGTGTCTGTTCACCGCCGGCAACCTCGAGGCCGGGCAGACGGCCCTGATCCACGCGGGAGCGGGAGGAGTCGGGATGGCCGCGATCCAGCTCGCCAGGCGGGCCGGTGCGACGGTCATCTCGACCGCGTCGAGCGACGAGAAGCTCGAGCGCCTGAAGGAGTTCGGGCTCGACCACGGGATCAACTACGCCAGCGAGAGCTTCGTCGAGCGTACGCGCGAGCTGACCGACGGGCGGGGGGCTGACCTGATCCTCGATTCGGTCGGCGGCCAGAACCTGGTCGACAGCATCGCCGCGCTCGCATACCGCGGGACGCTGGTCAGCGTGGGGGTGGCGGGCCGCGGCGGCTCCAACGTCGAGGCGAGGGACCTGTGGGCGCAGAACAACACGCTGCGCGGCGTCTTCCTCGGTGGCGCGCTGCTGACCGAGTACCCCCGCGTCCACGCGATGATCGCCGACCTGTTCGAGCGGGTCGCCGGTGGCGAGCTACGCGTCGAGATCGACCGGACGTTCCCGCTGGCCGAGGCCACCGCCGCACACGCGCACATCGAGAGCCGCCAGGCCTTCGGTCGCGTCGTCATGACTCCGTAGGCCTCGAATGTCATGAAATCACGGCGGGTTTCGGCATATGTAGCCTGTGAGCCGTCATGACGTACGTGATCACAGGAAGCTGCATCAAGGACGACGCCTGCATCGAAGTCTGCCCCGTCGACTGCATACATCCCAAGGTCGGCGCGCCGGACTTCGAGACCGCGGAGCAGCTCTACATCGACCCCGCGGTCTGTATCGACTGCGACGCCTGTGTGGAGGCCTGTCCGGTCGACGCGATCTTCGCCGACTTCGACGTTCCCGAGAAGCACGAGTACACGCTCGAGGTCAACGCGGAGTTCTTCGCCGAGGCCAGCACCGCCGAGCGCACCGCGGCCTGATGGACGGCACGCGACCGCGGGTGGCAATCGTCGGCGCCGGGCCCGCCGGGGCGTTCGCCGCGGCGTCTCTGCTGCGAGCAGGCGGCGACGTGGAGATCGACCTGTTCGAACGGTTGCCGACGCCCTGGGGGCTCCTCCGCGGGGGAGTCGCCCCCGACCATCAGGAGATCAAGCGGCTCGAGGACACCTTCGATCGGCAGACGCTTGCACGTGGATGCCGTTTCCTCGGCAACGTGGAGATCGGCGTCGACGTCTCTCACGCCGAGCTCATGCGCCATTACACGGCGGTGGTCTATGCCACCGGGGCCCAGACCGACAAGTCGTTGGGGATTGCAGGCGAGGACCTGCCCGGGAGCTGGGCTGCCACGGAGTTCGTCGCCTGGTACAACGGCCACCCGGACTACCGCGGGCTCGAGTTCGACCTCTCGGGGACCCGCGCCGTGGTGATCGGCAACGGCAACGTGGCGGCCGATGTGGTGCGGCTGCTCACCGTGAGCCCGGGCGAGCTGGAGCGCACCGACGTGGCCGACCACGCCCTCGAGGCACTGCGCGAGAGCCGGATCGAGGAGGTGATCGTGCTCGGCCGGCGCGGTCCCGCCCAGGCCGCGTTCACCAGCGCCGAGCTCCGGGAACTGGGTCACCTCGACGGAGTCGACATGCGGGTCGACCGGGATGACGTCGAGCTCGACCCCGTGTCGCGCCAGTGGCTCGCCGAGGAGGGCACCTTCACCGCGCGCAGGAACGTCCAGCTGCTGCGGGAGTTCGCGGACAGACCGGCGCGGCCGGGCGCGGGGCGCCGGATCGAGCTGCGCTTCCTGTGCTCCCCGGTCGAGATCCGCGGGAACGGCAGGGCCGAGGCGGTCGACGTTCGCCGCAACGAGATCATTCGGACCGACGACGGCCAGGTGAGAGCGCGGCCCGTCGATGCGGACATCGAGACCATCGAGTGCGGCCTCGTCCTGCGCTCCGTCGGCTACCAGGCGGTACCCCTGCCCGACGTGCCCTTCGAAGAGCGCAGCTGCGTGCTCCCCAACGATCGCGGTCGCGTGCTGACGCTCGATGGCGAGCGGCTACGCGGCGTCTACGCGGTGGGCTGGATAAAGCGTGGCCCCACCGGGATCCTCGGCACCAACAAGCGCGACGCGGAGGAGACGGTGAGCCGCCTCGTGGAGGATCTGAGGACCGGAGGGCTGCCAGAGCCGGCAAACCCCCGTCGCGAGCAGATCGACGCGCTGCTCGCCGAGCGCAAGCCGGATCTGGTCACGGTCGAGGGCTGGCGCGCGATCAACGCCCACGAACTCGAGCGGGGCCGCAGCGAGAAGCGCCCGCGCGTCAAGCTGGCGTCCCGCGACGAGCTGCTCGCCGCGGCCCAGGCGTCGCAGACATAGGTTGCGGCTCGATCCTGTGCGAGTCGCACGAGGGGCTTGACTCAATCGCGCCGCCTCCGTTAGACCAGTGCGCTCCCTCGAAGCACGAACCCGATGGAGGACCCATGGCCGACCAGGTCGATTTCCGTCCGCTCAACGTGACGCTGCGGCCCCAATCGCCCGCCCTGGAGGCGTACGCGAGCACAGCGAAGGTCTCATCCGACGTCATCGCCGCCGGCTTCAATCCACGACCGGATCTGGACCTGACCTACCGGGGTGGACGCACGATCACCGACCTGGTCTTCATCAACTGCTACCTGGGCGGGGCCAAGGCCTGGGACCACGGGGACCGGACGAACATCGACCGAGCGCTCTCCCACGCCATGTCCGACGCGGACCTCGAGCACGTGATCGGCCAGTACTACTCCAAGCCGATCAGCTCCCGCGCGCTGAAGTCCAAGGTCATCGCCGGGGCCGTGGGCAAGCGCTTCTTCAAGGACCAGGCCGAGGCGCTGGCCGCCCGGCTGCTGGCGGAGGGCGTGCTCGGTCACGCCCAGCCGGGGAGCTCGGTCATCAACCTCATGCTGCCCCGGGGCGTGGTCCTCGTCGATGGCAACGCCGACGGCAGTGAGGAGAAGACGGCGCCCCACGCGCGTTCGGTCCTCGTCGACGACGAGCAGGTCGATTCAAAGCACGGGCTCGGCGGCTTCCACGGCTCCGTCCACGCGGACGGCACCACCGTCTACTACGCCGTCGGCGTCTACTCCGAGGGCGACAACGGCATCGTCGCGTTCGATGAGCCCTGGAAGAACGTCGTCGCGACCTTCTACCACGAGCTCTGCGAGGCCCGCACGGACCCGGACGTCGAGGACGTCATCCGCACCGGCGACGAGAGCCGTCTGGGCTGGTATTCCGACAAGGGCGGCGAGATCGGCGACATCCCCATGAGCCTCGCCGGCGCGCACCTGGAGCGCGTGATGGTGGAGGCGCCGCTCGTCAAGGGAGGGACCGCTCCCGTCCAGCTGGAGTGGTCGAACCACGTCCACGGGCCGGAGGGGCCGACCCACCACCCGCACTAGCGCGAGGCCGCTCGCGCACGAATTCCCGCATCGAGGCCGCGAGCTCGCCCGGCTGGTCGAGCGGGATCAGGGTGTAGCTGTCGGCGATCTCGACCAGCCGGCCCTGGGGAAGCAGCTCGGCCAGGCGCCGGCCGTGTTCCGGCGGCATGACGCGGTCCTCGGAGGCCCAGGCCACGAGGGCCGGGCGGTCGTAGTCGCGGAGCCGCTCGGTCGCCGCTGCGAGCGCTCGCCTGCCCTCCTTCGCGCTGAGCACGTACTTGCGCAGATCGCGTCGGACCTCGGCCTGGCCGAGCACCGGCTCCAGCCAGGCGTCCATGATCTCATCGGGGATCGGCCGCTTGGCCATCCAGCCGAAGGTCATCGGCAGGCGGCGCAGCGGCCGCAGGCGGAGCTGGCGCATGGCGAACCTGATACCGCCGGGCACCCGTCCGGCGAGCAGGCTGGCCTTCCCCGGAAGGCCGGGCGGGACGTTGTCGAACGCCTCGCACGAGGTGATCACGACGCGGCCGATCCGCTCGGGCGGCCCGTCCTCGAGCAGCAGCAGCGGGCCGCCCCAGTCGTTCATCGCCAGCGTCACGTCGCGCAGGTCGAGCCGGTGGATGAACTCGCCGATCAGCCCCGCGATCCCGCGCATCGAGAGGTCGGCGTCCGGGTGCATCGGACGGCGATGCGCGCCCAGCGGCAGCGTAGGGAGGAGGCAGCGATGGTCGGCTCGCAGATCCGCGACGACGTCCCGCCACAGCGAGCCGTCCATCACCAGGCCGTGCGAGAAGACGATCGCGGGCCCCTCGCCACCGGTGTCCTGGTACTCGACGGTCCCGGCTGACAGCTCGACTTCGGACATGACGCGCCTCCCGACTAGATAGATCGCTCTAGTGAGACGGTAACCTATTCCCACATCCGATGTCGCATGAGCACGAGGAGCCCGAGTGGAGAGCACCAAGGACCGCATAGTCGGCGCCAGCGCGGAGCTGTTTCGCCGCCAGGGATACGCCGGAACGGGCGTGAAGCAGATCGTGGCCGAGGCGAATGCCCCCTTCGGCTCGCTCTACCACTTCTTCCCCGGGGGCAAGGAGGAGCTCGGGGCCGAGACGATCCGCTGGTCGGGCGCGCTCTACCTCCAGCTGATCGACGCCTTCTTCGACCCGAACGACATCGTGGGCTCGGTGGAGAACTTCTTCGCCGGCGCGGCCGAGACGGTGCGCGAGACCGACTATGCCGATGCGTGTCCGATCGCCACCGTCGCCGGCGAGGTCGCCAGCACGAGTGAGCCGCTCCGTCAGGCGACCGCCGACGTGTTCGAGAGCTGGATCGAGCGTACGGCCTTCTACCTGGTCGAGGCGGGCATCCCCAAGCCGCGCGCGCGCGAGTTGGCGATCTCCACGCTGGCCATCCTCGAGGGAGCGTTCCTTCTCAGCCGCGCCGGGCGCGACACCGCGCCGATGGCGATCGCGGGCACCGCCGCGGCCGCCGCGGTCAGGGCCGCACTACCCGGCGCGTAGCCGCTGCCGGGTGCGGCCTGCGGGATACCGATAGGGTCGGCGCGACCCCCACCATTAAGGACCTCGCCATGAGCATAGTTGTGCGTTTCCACCCCTCCAACCTGACCGCCGAGCGGTACGACGAAAGTCACCCCAAGGTTCAGGAAGCCGGCTTTCCCGCCGAGGGGCTCGACTACCACGTCTGCTTCGGTTCGCCAGACAACCTCACGGTCAGCGAGATCTGGGACTCCCGCGAACAGTTCGAGGCCTGGGGCGAGAAGCTCATGCCGGTGCTGACGGAGGCCGGGATCGAGTTCTCCGGGCCGCCCGAGGTGTTCGAGGTCCACAACATCGAGAAGCGCTAGATCATTGATTCCATGGCCGCGTGTGCGTGGGGGCGCGCGGGAGCGAGCTGGGCGGGGGAAGCAGGGCGAAGCCAATACCTAGCGGTATTGGCGAGCCCGATGACCCCGATCCAGCGAAGCTAACCGCGCGTCATCCAC
>JAWVFS010000356.1:0-8004 GCA_033855795.1 Solirubrobacteraceae bacterium
CGGTCCGATCGGTGTCCCGAAAGCGGTGGCTTCCGTCGACGATGGTCGTCCCATGCGCGAGCCCGCAGCGCTCGCCGACGGTGATGCTGGTCGTGCACTGCAACACGACGTCGTAGGTGCAGCTAGAGCGCGCCCCGAACTCGATGCGGGTCTCCCGCGCTCCGAACTCGGCGCGGAAGTTGCGGCGGAACTCGACGTCCTCGCCCGTGACGAACGTCCCGCCGAACGGCATGTCGAGGCTGAACCCGGGCCCCAGGTAGGTGCCCCGCCCAAAGCGGATGTCGGCGTGCGGGTTGCGGAAGCGGACCCAGCGCTTGCGCAACCACGACATCAGCTTCGGGCCGCGGAAGTAGCCGATCGAGACGGGCAACCTGCGGAGGCGCGCGGGAAGGCGAAGGACGCGTGGCGCCAGTGTCGTCAGCCGTGGTTCCGCCATCGCCGCCCTACGCTATCTCAGGCGGGACGTGGCTTAGAGTCGCCGGTTCGAGTCCGGCAGAGGGCTTATGGGAAACCCGTTGACCTCGCCCAAGGCCGCATTTTGCGGAAAAGCGGCCCCCAACCGTGCCAAACCTGTGCAAAGGCGGGGAACGTGTGCATGCGCACAGGTTGGACGCCGAAAGTAGCCGCGGATGAGCTCGCCTCTCGCCCCGGTCAGGCCCCGCCCCGGCACTCGCCTTCGGACGGCCAGACGCGTCGACGATCTCAGCGCGGAGATCCGCGCGCTGCTCGACGGGCCGCGTGCGCCGGTCATGCCGCCGCCGCATCCCGTGACGGCGCCGTCTCCGGACGCGTCCGCCGGCCGCGGCGTGCTCAACGCGGTGCTTCGCGGCCTGGCTCTTCGCGACCGCATGACGGCGCGCCACTCGGCTGCCGTCGCCCGTTACGCGCGCGAGCTGGCCGTGGCCACCGGCGCCTCCGACGCGCAGCAACGGCTGGTGCACACCTCCGGACTGCTGCACGACATCGGCAAGTTCATCCTTCCCGACTCGATCCTGCAGGCCGAGCGGGGGCTGACCGCCCAGGACTGGGAACTCGTCAAGCGTCACCCGGCCGCAAGCGCCGAGATCGTCGCGCAGGTGCCGGGCTACGACGTCGTCGCGCGGGCGATCCGGCACCACCACGAGAGGATCGACGGCGGCGGCTATCCCGACGGCCTGCGTGGAGACGAGATCCCGTGGCTCGCGCGCGTGATCTCGGTGGCCGACACCTATGACGCGATGACCGCCCGCGACTCCTACAGCCCGCGCCGGTCCGTCCCGGCCGCCGTGGCCGAGCTCCAACGCGTGGCCGGAACCCAGCTCGATGCGCTGTTCGTCGAGTGCTTCGTCGATCTCCTGCGGACGCGGGGCGTCGCCTTCCACCACGCCGACGACGCGGACTTCGAAGCCGAGCTCGCCGTCGAGCACAGCTTCAGCGCCGGTTGAGCGCCGGACTAGACGCCGAGCTCCGCGCGGGAGAGCCGGATCGGCGCGTCCGCGAGGACCCCGTCCAGGCCGCCGTTCTGCGCCCGGCGCTCGAGCGCCGCCGCGATCGCCTCGGGTAGCGCCGCCTCGTTGGGGCCGAGGTCGGGCGCCTCGACTCGCACGTACGCGTGGCGGGCGCCGTCGCTCACGACGCACTCCCAGCGCCGGCCCCGAGGGGCCGGGCCGCTGAGGTCGCGCTCGACCGCTGCACCGACCCCGCTTACGCTCGCCTGGGCACGGTCGGCCGCGCGCTGGCGGTAGTCCTCGGGCCGGAGTTCGTCGGGGAAGTGCTCGACCATGCGGCGACGCTATCCCACTGGTGTCGCGCAACGACGGGAAACGATGTTATGGTGCCGCCCGCATGCCGAATCGCCGTGCGTTTACGGCGAGCGGAGGAACCGAATGAGTGGGGCGAATCCCGCGGTGGTCCGCGGGAAGCGCCGGGACATCCGGCGCAAGCCCGTCAGCTAACTCCGTAGGCGCGCATTCGAAAACAAGGCGGCCCGCTGCGGCGGGCGTGTGGAGGCACACAAATTTCCGGCAAGCTCACCCGCTCGCTGAAGCTTCCTCGCAGCAAAGCTGCGCACCTGCTGCGTGCGCCCGCGGGCGAGGGACCCTCGTGCCGACCGTTTCCTGTGATGAGCGCGCGAAACCTGATCCTCGCCGGCATCGCCGCCTCGGTCCTCGCCCAGGCCCCGGCGGCGGGCGCTGCGACGGCCACCCCGGCGACCGGTGGCGCCGCGCCGTCCTCGACCGCCACCGGCGGGTCCTCTGCCACGCAGGCGCCGACGACGACGACGACGACGACGGCGGTCGGTTCCACGACCCAGCTCGCCAGGGACGCACTTGCGCTCGGCTCACGCACGCTGCGCATGGGCGCCACGGGCAAGCAGGTCAAGGTGCTCCAGCGCGTGCTGACGGCGGTCGGCTACCGCGTCCGGGTGACCGGCTACTTCGGCGCGCTCACGCGTGCCCAGGTCCGCCGCTTCCAGAAGAACTGGACGCTGCCGGTCGTCGGCTACGTCGGGCCGGGGACCGCCAAGGCGCTGCGGGACGCGCTGGCCGGGCGGAGGCCTCCCGCCCGCAACGCCCAGCCCGTGCCGCCCGCGGTGAGCGTGAACGGCTGGACGTTCCCGATTCGGGGCGCGCACAGCTACGGTGACGCGGCCGACCGCTACGGGGCACCCCGCGACGGCCACACGCACGCCGGCCAGGACATCCTCGCCACCTGCGGCCTGCCCGAGGTCGCGGCCCGCGGCGGCAAGGTCATCGACACCGGCTACGGCGGCTCGGCCGGTTACTACGTCGCGGTTCATACGACCGACACCCAGTACGACTACTTCTACGCGCACCTGCGCAGCGCATCCACCGTGAAGGCGGGCCAGACGGTGGCCACGGGCCAACTCGTCGGGTACGTCGGCGAGACCGGGGACGCCGTCGGCTGCCACCTGCACTTCGAGCTGTGGGATGGCGCGTGGTGGAACGGCGGGCACACGATCGACCCGCTGCCGTTCCTGAAGGCCTGGGACAAGTAACCCCGTCTTAGGCGCGTAGGCTGCGCGCCATGGCGGACCGGACGCCCGACGAGCGCAACAGGCCCCCGGGCACAGTGCGGCCCGCGAGCTTCCTGCCCCGGCTGCACTACGAGCTGCTCGTCTGCGGGCTGCGCGGCCACGCCCTGATCGGCACCGACGCGGCGGAACTGCGCCCTGAGGACGCGACCTTCGCCCGCGACATCGAGGGCTCGCGTTGGTACCGCTGCCTGCGCTGCGACTCGTGGCTCCCGCTCGGCGAGCCGCCCCGGCCGGCGCGGCGCCACCCGCCCGCCCGCGAGGAGATCGAGCTTCCGCTGCGCGGCAAGGCGCTGCGGGACAAGATCGTGCTGCGGACGATCGCCGTGGACCGTGCGTTCCACTTCGTGCTGCTCGGGCTCCTGGCGATCGCGATCTTCCTGTTCACCGCCCATCAGGTGCAGCTGCGCGACACCTTCTACCGGGTCGTGGCCGATCTCCAGCACACGACCGGCGGCGCGCCGGTTCAGACCGGGCACGTCGGGGTGCTGCACGAACTGGATCAGCTGTTCTCCCTGCGCGCCGGCACGCTGCATCTCGTCGGCGCCGCCGTCACCGTCTATGCGGTGCTCGAGGGCGTCGAGGCGATCGGCCTCTGGTATCAGCGGCGCTGGGCCGAGTACCTCACGTTCGTCGCCACGACGGCGCTCATCCCGCTCGAGGTCTACGAGCTCACGCGCACGGTGTCGCCGCTGAAGATCATCGCGCTGATCGTGAACATCGCCGTGGTGGTCTACCTGCTTCGGGCAAAGCGGCTGTTCGGCTTCAACGGCGGCGCCGCCGCCGAGATGGCCGAGCGCGAGCGCGACGTGGGCTGGGAGGCGCTCGAGCGCACCGCGCCCGAGGCCGGCGGGCTGGCGCCCGCACGGGCGCCGGCCTGAGCCCGCTCCCCGTCGACGTCGGCAAGCGCCGCCTGGGCCGGGGCGAGCAGCCACGCCGCCAGGCCCATGACGAGGAATGCGCACACGTGCAGCGCGACCAGCGCGGGCGTGCGGCCGAGGGGCTCGCCGAGCGCGAGCAGCCCGCCGAGGATCGACACGACGTTCGTTGTCGCCGTCATGAGCGCGATCACCGCAAGCGCGCGGCTGGTCTGCAGTGCGCGCTGGAAGCAGAAGAACGCGCCCGCCGTGGCGAGGACGGCGGCGGGGAGCCACGGCGACCGCACGGCGGCGGCTGCGCCGCCGCTCGCGGCGACGTCCGTGAGCGTCTTGATCGCCAGGTCGGCCGCGCCGTACAGCACGCCGCCGGCGGCTCCGAGCGTGGCCGCGCGCCGCGCCGGAGCGGCGGGGGTGGCGGCGAGGGCGATCGCCACCACGCCGGCGGCCGCCAGGTACGCAGCGAGGACCGCGGCTGCGAGGTGGGCCGAATGGGCGCGCGCCTCGAGGCCGAGGGACAGCGCGGCCAGTGCCGCCGACATCAGGGCCACCCCTGCCGTCTCGCTCGGCGTTACGCGGTGGCCCAGCACGCCCGCCGCCAACGGAACGCACAGCACGAGGCCGCCGGCGACGAAGGCCTGGACCAGCGACAGCGGTGCGTGCGACAGCGCCGCGACGTGCAGCCCCCACCCGGTGAGCCCGAGGCCCAAACCCCCCAGCCAGGCCCTGGAGACGAGCAGCCCCCGGAGCGTCGCCACCGGATGGCGCGGCGTCACCGGCGGGGCGGTCGCGGCTCCGCCGTGCTGCAGCAGGTATCCGAGGTTGAGCGCCAACGAGGCGGCGACCGCCAGCCCCAGGCCCAGCCACACGCCGCTCATGGTCGGAACCACCGGCCGGCGAACGCGAGCACGGCCGGCGCCGTGTCGCGCCACAGGCGCCAGGAATGGCGACCGGGATACTCGGTGTACCGCACGCGGGCCCCCGCCGCGTGAAGCTGCCGCGCGAAGCTCGTGGAGAGCCCGCGGTCGGCGTCGGCCATCCCGACGTAGAGAAACGCGTGCAACGGGAGCCGGCGCAGGCGCCGAGCCAGCGAGGCCACGTAGTCGGCCGGGCTGGAGGCGCGCAGCCCGGCTGCGCCGGCGTGGGCGAACGGGCCGCTGCGCTGTGCGCGGAAGTAGCCTGACCAGGACTCGACCGTGCCGAACGTGCCGAGGTGATGGAGCGCCACGTTCATCGCGCCGAAGGCACCCTCGGAGTTCCCGGTCACGGCCCGGTCGGCGCGGTCGCGCAGGGTCGGCCACCGGGCGTCGACCGCGTGGACGGTCTCGAGCACGAGTCGCTCGTACCGTCCCGTCCACTCGGTGTCGGACTGGTAGCTCCCGTTGCGGCCGTCCACCATCACGAGCAGGAACGGCCGCAACGCGCCGTGCGCGATCGCCACGTCGAGGTCCACGCCGACGTTGGCCACATCGACGAACTGGCGCGGAAATCCCGGCGTGCCGTGGAGGAGATAGAGGACCGGGTAACGCGACTGCGGCGAGTAGCCGGGCGGCAGGTAGACCAGATAGGAGCGGCGCGCATGCAGCGCCTGCGAGGAGAAGTGTCCGGTCACGAGCCGCCCGCCGGACACGTGCGGGGGATCGTGCGGCGGGTCGTAGCCCCGGTATACGTAGTAGTTGTGACCGTAGGACGCGACCCCGTAGAGCCCGGCGACGAGCCACACCAGGACGGCCGCGCCGACGAGCAGCCGGCGGGCCGTGCTCACGCCGGGCGCGTGATCGCGGGCCTCGGGCTCGTGCTGCTGGCCGTGTGCGCCGGCATGGGCTGGCTCTATCTCCTGCGGGAGGCGGGCGCGCTGGATGCCGGCCCGCGGCTCTTCGGGGCGCTCCCGCTCGAGCAGCTTGCGCGGGGCGACGACCAGCCGCTGCTGCGGGTGACGGTGGCCTGGGTGCCGGCCGGCGTGGCCGCCGGCGTCGCCCTGGCTTGGGCCACCGGCTGGGGCCGCCTCGGCCGGACCATCACCGTCGGCCTGCTCGGCTTCGCCGTCCTCTTTGCGACCGGCGCCGTGTCGGACGCGGTCGCGGTCAACGAGACGGTCGCCTCGAAGCTCGGCGGCCAGTTCTCCCACGGAGGCATCTGGGTCGAGGCGACGTGCCTGGTCATCGGCTCGCTGCTGATCGGGCGACGGTCATCGGCTGGTTCGCGGGAGCCGGCGGCGGTTGCCGGCCGGACGTGACCGCGCGCCGCGCGGGCGCGCGCACGTAACCCTCGGCCTGGAGCACGCGGAGCGCGGCCAGCGGTAGTCGCGCGCGGCCCGCGTACACGAGGTAGCGGGGCCGCCACGTGGGGAAGAACTTCTCGTTGAAGCGTATGAGGCGCTCGAGCTGGAAGCGCCCGTGCACCCGGCGCAGCGCGAGGCGGGCGAGCCGGCAGCGAAGCGTCGGACGCTCCTGCGGCGCCATCAGGTGCGCGCAGCCCGCGAAGTTCAGGCTGACCTCGCGAAGGCCCGCGGCCCGGGCGTGCTCGAGGGCGGCGACGACCATCGCCTCGTTCAGGCCGTTCGGCTCCTCGCCAAGGCGGCGCATGACGTCGAGCGAGAGGCCGCCCTCGTAGCGTACGAAGTGCAGGAAGGCGCGCAGCACCCCGTCGGGATTGCGGGCCATCACGCACAGACCGTCGGCGTCCTCGTCGGCGCTCCAAACCCGGCCCAGCGTCATGGCGAAGCCCACCACGCGGGGCTGTGCGGCGCGCCAGCTGCGCTCGATCGCTCCCAGCGCCTCGGCCGCCTCGGGTTCGAGGTCGCGCGCGGCCACGACCTCGACGGACCAGCCCCGGCGACACATCCGCGACACCGACTGGCGCACCTTGCGCACCGAGCGGCCCTCGAGCGTGAAGCGCTGCGGATCGACGACCGCCTCGCTGCCCATCTGCACTGCGCGCAGGCCCAGGGTGCGGTAGGCCTCGAGGTGGCGGTCCGACGCGCCGGTCAGTGCGACCGTCCAGCCGTGCCGGCGGGTGACGGCCGCGAAGCTCTCGAGAATGTCGGGCGCGCTACCCCCGGGGCCGATCGGGTCGCCCGAGACGACCGCCGTGCCGCGGATGACCCGATAGGCGAGCATGCCGCCGGCGGCAAAGTGGAAGCGCTTGTCCGCGCGCAGCGCGAACGGGTCCAGCGAGTCGGACGCATGGGCTCCCAGCAGTGCCGCGGCGCGCAGATGCTCCAGTGCGGTGTGGCCGTCGAGGCCGGCATCGCGCATGGGCAGAGCCTGCCGCGGCGCACGTTGGTCTTTGCGGAGACGCCGTTGCGCTGGCGTTGGAACCTGTTGCGCCCGTGTTAGCGCGTCTACGCAGGCGTTTCGGCGGACGGAAGCCGCAGAACGAACCGCGCACCGGGCCCTCCCGCCTGGCCGAGCGCCAGCGACCCGCCCATCCGCTCGGCCAGCTCGCGGCCGATCGCCAGTCCGAGCCCGAACCCGCCGCCGTTGCCCTGGGCGCTCCCCTGGCGGAAGCGCTCGAAGATCGCCTCGTGCTCTTCGGGTTGCACGCCGGGCCCGCGGTCGGTCACGCTGATCTCGGCGTGGCCGTTCTCCTTGCGGAGCTCGACCTCGACGGGGACGTCCTGCGGCGTGAAGCGGAGCGCGTTGTCGACCAGGATGCCCACGATCCGCGCCACCCCGCCGGGGTCGGCCTCCGCCCACACCGCCTCGTCCGGCGCCTCGACCCGCAGGGCCAGGTGCTGCTCGCGCACGCGCAGCTCGAACTCCGAGGCGGCGGCCCGGCACATCTCGCCCAGCTCGATCGGTTCGCGGCGCAGCTCGACGTCGGCGTCGAGCCGGCTGAGGTCCAGCAGGTCGGCCGCGAGCGCGCTCAGCCGCCGCGACTGGTCCCGCGCGCGCCCGACCTGCTGGCGCGCGTCGGCGACGTCGGGCGGGTCGACGTGGAGGTCGTCGTCGGCCAGTTCCAGCACGCCGTGCAACGAGGCCAACGGGTTGCGCAGCTCGTGGGAGGCGGTCGCGACGAAGCGCTTGCGCGCATCCTCCTGCGCGCGCAGCTGGGTCTGCATGGACGCGAAGGCCCGCGCAAGGTCGCCGATCT
>JAWVFS010000357.1:0-4412 GCA_033855795.1 Solirubrobacteraceae bacterium
GCCACGGCCTCGGGCGCGAAGTCGTGGCCGTCGAAGTTGAAACCGGGCACGGCGAAGAACAGCGTCCCCGGCGTCACCCGACGACTGTCATACGCGAGGCTGGTGATCTCGACGTCCGCGCTCCCCGCGGCGAGCACTTCTCCGAGCAACATGGCCGGGCCAGTTTACGTGGGGCAGCGTAAATGCCGCCGAGGGATAAGTCGTCAGTCGTCAGTTGTCAGTCGTCAGTTGCTCAGGCTCGACCCTCGCTCTCACGACTGATGTCTGACGACTGACGACTATCCCGGGCCTATACCGAGATAGGGCAGCGCGAAGCCTGCGAGCTGCTGGAACGCGGGCGCCGCCACCTGGCCGCCCAGCACCTCGCCCTGCGGCTCGTCGACCATGATCGCCACGAGCAGCTTCGGGTTCCGCGCCGGCGCGAAGCCGACGAACGAGGAGACGAACTTCGTGTCCGAGTAGCCGCCGGTCGTGGGGTCGGGCTTGTTGGCCGTGCCGGTCTTACCCGCCAGCTGATAGCCGGGGATCGAGACCTCGCTGGCCGTGCCCCCGGCCGCGAGCACGCCCTCGAGCATCAGGCGCAGGCTCGCCGCGACCTGCGGCGAGATCACGCGGCGAGCCCGCGGCTGGTGGGTCGGCTTTCCGTCCACGCTCGCTATGACGTGCGGCCGGTGCAGCAGGCCGCCGTTGGCGATCGCCCCGTAGGCGGCGGCGATCTGCAGCGGCGTGACCGCGAGGCCCTGCCCGATCGGCAGGTTCCCCATCGAGGAGCCCGAGTAGTCCTGGAGTGCGGGCACGATTCCGGTGGCCTCGCCGGGGAGGTCCACACCGGTGGGCTGGCCGAACCCGAAGGCACGCACCCACTGGTCGAAGCGCGTCGCGCCGAGCTTGAGGCCGATCGTGACGGCTCCGACGTTGCTGGACTGCGCGAGGATCTGCGCCGTGGTGAGAGTCTCCTGGCCGCGCGGGTGGGACTCCCCGATCGTTCGGTCGGCGACCTGGATCTCCGGCGGAAGGTCGAACGTGCTCTGAGGCGTGACGGTGCCGTCGGTCAGGGCGCCCGCAACGGTGAAGGCCTTGAAGGTGGATCCGGGCTCGTAGGCCGCGCCCACCGCACGGTTCTCGCGCGCGTAGTCGGCCGCCTCGGTCCAGCGGTTGGCGTCCACCCGCGGCCATGAGGCCATCGCCAGGAGCTTCCCCGTGGCCGGATCCATCACCAGGGCCATCGCGCCCTTGGGGCTGAAATGCCGGCCGACGCCGTCGAGGACCGACTCCGCCTTGTTCTGGATCGCCGCGTCGATCGTCAGGCGGACATCGCGGCCGCCCCGCGCGCTGCGCTGGTCCTGCAGCGAGATGGGCTGGCCGAGCGCGTCCTTGACCAGTCGGCGGCGCCCGTCATGACCCCGCAGCGAGTGGTTCTCGGAGTACTCGAGCCCGGCGAGCCCCTGCCCGTCGGTGCCGACGGTTCCCAGGACCTGCGAGGCGAGCGACCCCTGCGGATAGATGCGTCGCGACGACGGGATCACCTCGATCCCCTCGAGGTTGAGCCGCTGGATCCGGCGGGCGCGCGCCGACGGCAGCGCGCGCACGAGGTAGACGAACCCGCGGTCGCGCGCCGAGAGCTTGCGCAGCACGTCGTCGACCGACCCGCCGACGAACGGCGTCACCTGCTGGGCGACCCGCAGCGGGTCCTTGATGATCAGCGGATCGGCGGCGATGTCCGCGGCGGGCTCGGACACGGCGAGCTCGACCCCGCGGCGGTCGGTGATCGTGCCGCGCGGCGCGGGAACGACGGCCTCCGAGACCTGCTGCTCGGAGGCGCGCTGGCGCAGCGAGGATCCCTTGACCACACCCAGCCAGGTCGTGCGTGCCGCGGCGAAGGCGAGCAGCAGCAGGATCGCGGCGAAGAGGAGGCCGATCCGCCGCTCGATCAGCGACACTCGGCTACCCCTGGGTGCCGGTGCCGCCCGCGCCGGCCGCGGACGGGTCGGCGGTCGCCGGAGCGCCGGCGGCGGCCTGGTCGCCCGACCCGGATTGGTCCGTCGGAGAGCCCGTCGGCGTGGACTGGTCGGTGCTGGGCGTCGACTGGTCGGTGCTCGGCGCGGACTGGTCGGTGGGAGACCCGGTCCCGGATTGATCGGTGGACGGCGCCGGCGTCTGCGATTGCGCCGGGGGCGCCGCAGAGGCGCCGAGATGGTTCGCGCGCAGGACCTGCAGCGCGGCGGCGGCGTCCTGGCCGGGGCGTACCGAGAGATAGGTGACGTGGCCGGCGTCGGGCATGATCAGGCCGAGCTTCGCCCCCATGGCCTGAATGCGCTCCTCCGAGCCCAGGCGCGAGATCTGCGCGCGCAGCTCGCCGTTGCGTCGCTCGAGGTTGGCGCCCTGCTGCACGGCGCGGCCGATGCCGGCGTTGAGCTTGAGCAGCGCCACCTGCATCGATACGAGGCCGAGCAGCAGGCAGCCGATGAGGCCGATCCACAGCCGTCCGCGGGTGAGGCGCTCGACGATGCCGTGGTCGGGCAGCGCGCGGAGCCCCGCGAGCGCGCGGGCTCCGAGCGTCGCGCGGCCGCGGCGCAGTTGGCGTCCGCGCGCGGGACCGGAGACACGGCGCGGAACCCGCGGGACGACCCGTGGTGCCGCCGGCGCGGTCGCGGCACGCCCGCGCGCGCGAACGGGCCGCCGGCCCGCGGCAGCGCGGCGCGCAGCGGCGGTGGCGCCCGCGGGGGTCACGCCGGCGCCCCGATCTTCTTCGCGGCGCGCAGGCGCGCCGACTTCGAGCGCGGGTTGTCGGCGATCTCCCCGGGCGTCGGCATGATGGCGCGCCGGTTGATGAGCTCGGCCTCGGGCTCGCGACCGCACGCACACACCGGCAGGTCGGGTGGGCAGATGCAGCCGCGCGCGCGCTCGACGAGGAAGCGCTTGACGCGCCGGTCCTCGAGTGAGTGGAACGAAATGGCCCCGATCCGCCCGCCCTGCCGGAGCGCCGTCCACGCGAGCGGGAGCGCATGCTCGAGCTGATCGAGCTCGTCGTTGACGGCGATGCGCAGCGCCTGGAAGGAGCGCTTGGCCGGGTGCCCGCCGGCGAAGCGCGCGGGCGCGGGCACCGCCCCCTTGATCACGTCCACGAGCTCCTGGGTCGTCTCCAGCTCGCCCTCATCGCGGCGGCGCACGATGGCGCGCGCGATTGCGTTGGCGTAGCGCTCCTCGCCGTACTCGCGCAGCAGGCGCGCGAGGCGACGCTGATCCCACGTGTTGACGATCTCGGCCGCGGTCACCTCTTGGTCGGGGTCCATGCGCATGTCCAGCGGAGCGTCGTAGGCGTAGGAGAATCCGCGGTCGCGGGTGTCCACCTGCAGCGAGGACATGCCAAGGTCGAGCAGCACGAGATCGGCCCGGACGGCCTCGGCGACGAGGGTGTCGAGTCCCTCGGCGAACGGCATGCGCAGGAAGCGCGTGTCGCAGGCCACCTCCGCGGCGAGCTCCGCGAAATGCTCTTCGGCCGCCGGGTCGCGGTCGATGCCGATCAGCGTCCCGCCGGGCCCCAGCCGCTCGGCGACCAGCCGCGCGTGACCCGCGCCGCCGACCGTGCAGTCGATCGCGGTCTGACCCGGACGCGGGTCGAGCGCCTCGATCAACTCGCCCGCAAGAACCGGGACGTGGATGGCGGTCATGTCAAGAAGGATGGTCAAAACGTGCGGTGAGCTCGGTGACACGATCGGCGGCGCGCTCGTTCTCGCTCTCCCAGGCGGCGCGATCCCACACCTCGAGGTAGTCGCCGGTGCCAAGCACCGCGACGTCGCGGTCGAGCTGAGCGTGCCGGATCAGGTAGCTGGGGACCATCACGCGCCCGGCGGCGTCGAGCTCGGTGTCGGACGCCGAGCCGAAGAGATGCCGCTTGAGCTCCTTGTACTCGCGCGAGAGCGGGTTGAGGCCCTCGAGCGCGCGCCCGTGCTGGTTCTCGTACTCCGCCTGGGGCCAGAGCTCGACACAGGCACCGGCGCCGCGGGCGAGCACGACCCCGTCGGCGAGGGCGGCACGAAACCTGGCGGGCACCGTGAGCCGGTTCTTTGCGTCCAGCGTGAAGTCGAAGGTGCCACGGAAGGCCACGTCGAAAGTCCTTTGAGTTAAGACCGGACCGAGGTGGCGGAGTGGGAGGAGCCCCGCCACCCCGGTCCGCTAGCGTGGGCAACCTACCCCACTTCATCCCACGATGCAACACAATATTCGTCCAATGCCCCACTTTACTTGAGTCGAGGTGTGGAAATGGGCCGCAATCCCCGCTTCCATGGGGGTTTGCGCCATGGGACCCCCCGGGCCTCGATGGGCCGCAGAAAGGTGCAACCGGGGCTGCACGTGGTGGATCTGGGCGCTGGATTGCGCGCGGCGCTCAGCTGCCGGCGCCCAGCGACGCC
>JAWVFS010000358.1:0-16671 GCA_033855795.1 Solirubrobacteraceae bacterium
CGTCCGCCACGCCTGCGTCGCCCTTGCGCAGCACCCCGGGGAAGCCCGAGCTCGGCAGGCTCTCCGGCTTCACCCACGCCTCCAACGTGAACGCGCCGTTGAGATCCAGGGCTGTGGAATGCGGAACGGTCACCCCACCATCCGCGGAGAAGCGCGCCCCCGTGTTCGGATCCCCGCTCAGCGCGCCCGCTCGGCCCAGCGCCACCGTCCCCGAATAGGTCCCGCCGTTGCTCCCGGTCACATCGCACGCCGAAGAGCCCGACGACTCCCCCAACCGCCAATAGCCCACCAGGCCGGACGTCCCCGCCACCAAACTCGAATACGGCGACGACGCAGGGCACGCCGCCGAGGCCACCGACGGTGCGGCGGCGGCAAACCCACCGGCCAGGGCGAGGATCGCGAGCGCGACCCGGACGCTCGGACGGGAGCGTCGCGCCGGGGTTGCCGACAGGTTGACCGCGCACTTGTGTGGTTGGGGTTTGATCATCCATGCTCCCGCGACCCGCAACCATCTAACCAGCCCGGTACCCCAGTCCTTGAGCACCGGTCCGATGCCGGACCACGTCTCACGGACCGACGTTCATACGCCCCCGTCTCGGAGGCTACGGAACGTTGAGAAAGCGTGTTCGGCTGACGCCCGAGTAGTGGTCGGAATCGCCGGAGGACACGCGCACCTGGTACACGCCGTCGCTGAAGATACGCAGGAACTTGCTGTATCGGGAATAGGTGGTTCCCGTGGGGTTGAAGGTGCGCGTCGTGGCGACGGTGCGAAACGCGCCCGCGCTGTCTCGACGCTGGATTCGGACGAGCTTGCCGCCGTGCTGGGGGCGCACGCTGCCCGAGAAATGGATGCGCTGCCCCCGAGCCGGGGTCGAGTCGCTCACATAGAAGGTCACGCTCAGCCGGACGCCGACCAGCACAACGCCACTCGTCAACATGGCGCCGGTCGTCTCATGGACGCGATACTGCGTGTTGCGATCTGGCCGGACGGACGCGAAGGCGTAGTTGCCGTTGGCGGCCGTCAGCATCGTTCGGCCGGCTGTGAACAGTGCGTAGGGAAATGGATCGCTCTGAAGCTGCACGGTCTGGCCACTGTCCTTGGGCGTGCGCGAAAGGCGACCCGACACCACGGTGCTCTGGCCAAACACGATTGGGCTCGGCGCAGCCGTGGCGGTCAGTGTCGGCGTCTGCCCGGGCGGCGTCGGCTTTGCGCTCGCCACGCTCGGGATCATCAACACTCCGGCCACGACGCCCATCAGGACAGCATTCCTACGAACCATGAGGCTCCAAACGATCGTTGAAACGGTCAATTCCCCAAACACGGGTGGGCCGTCCTGGTTGGGCACTGAGCCCTGATCCGGTCCGAGGACGGACCAAACACGCCCAGTGAGTCGCCTCGAAGCGCCCTGGGTCCCCTGGCCACCACGTCGGCAACAACGAGACGGTCGTGGATTTCAACTTCGGCCCGGGGGCGGGAGCGACCTGGAAGCTCGGCTAGGGCCGAGCGCCCACGGCGGGCACAAGCGCTGCCATGGGCGATGGAGCTAGGGGGACTCGAACCCCGACCTCCTGGGTGCGATAACGGACGCGCGGTGTCGGCTCAGGCATATTGGCTGCTCTCAGGCGACATGGAGGTCCTCTGAGGTCACCTGGGGTTCGCTCAGTTGAGTACCACGGGTAGTACCACCGGCTCCAACGGCCTCCGGCGGGCACTTCGGGCCACCACGCCATAGAGCGGCGTGAGCATCGCGTGAGCGGTGCGCGGGATAGTGCGCGGGCGATGTCGCAGGGCCAGCGACCGCGGCCGGCAAACGATGGATCGGAGGAGCGATGTTGAAGGCAGTTCGCTCGCGCGCGACCTACGCGAACGTGGTGGCCACCGGGGCGTTGTTCGTCGCCTTGGGGGGTGGTGCGTACGCATTGAGCGGAGTCCCCGACCGCGGGGGCGTGTACCACGGGTGTGTGGCAACGTCCGGCGCCCTGCGCGTCGTCACCAAGGCCGCTTCCTGTCGGAAGGCCAATACCGTTAGGCGCGGGGGGCGACGCGTTCGCATCCCCGGCGAGTCCGCTATCGCCTGGAATCAGCAAGGACAGCGAGGCATCTCGGGCATCCAGGGGCAACCGGGCATTTCGGGGCAGAACGGCGCCGACGGACACAACGGCGCTAACGGGTCCGACGCGGCGAGCGCGCTCGTTGGGCGCATCAACGGGGTCCCCGCGTGTAGCAGCGGTACGTCGTGCGACGCGATTGGGGCGCCGAGCGGCCTTTCAACCGGGATACCTGCCAGCTCGCCCAGCTCCGAAAGCCTGCTCACGATCACCCCCAACGCGCCGACGATCGCGCGCGATCTCGTCGTCCTCCTCAGTACCGCACCGGGTGGCACGAACTCGGTGACCGTGTTCGTCCAGCTCGGGATCAACTTTCCCACCTTTGGCTGCACCGTCAACGCGGGTTCGACGGGCTGCAACACCGGCGCCGCGACCTTTCCCATCGAGGCGGGGGCCGCGCTTCACCTGCTCGTACGGACCAACCGTCCGGCTGCCACCAATGAGCCCATCCGCGACGTGGCCTTTGCCTATCGGCTGGTCGGCGCTTAAACGCGACTGCCTGACTTGGCGCGCGGTCCTCGGCTTCCGCTGTACCACGGTGCCGAGACGGCACCCGCCACCGACGCAGAAACCCCCGGCGATACGGGGGCTTCGGCCAATGGAGCTAGGGGGACTCGAACCCCCGACCTCCTGGGTGCGATCCAGGCGCTCTCCCAACTGAGCTATAGCCCCGGGGAGGGGCAAGTGTAGCCGGGCGTCGGCGTGCGACCGTCCTGTGGGGCGGTGGGTACGCTGCTTTGCCAGGGATGAGCTTTCGCAGCCGACTCACCCTGTTCTTCCTCGCGATCGTGGTCGTACCGATGGTCTCGGTTGGCGTGCTCGTCTTCGTCCTGATCGCCGACAACGAGACTGGCAAGTCGGACGCCCGCGTGGCCGAAGCCCAGGCGGTCGCCCGAGGGCTCTACCGCGAAGGCGTGACCGACGCCGCCAACGCGCTGCCGCGCGTGGCCGCCGACACACGCCTGACCAACGCGCTGCGAGCCGGGAACTCGGCCGCCGCGCAGGCCCGCGCGGCGGCGCTCCTCCCCACGATGAACCTCCGGCGCCTCAGGGCGACGGCGAACGGGCGCACGCTTGCGGACGTCGGGGATCGCAATGCGATCGCGCCCGCGCGCACGCAACTGCTGACTCGGGGCTCGTCGCCGGTCGCCCAGCTCGAGGTCTCGACCACCGGAGCGCGCGCCTACGCCGACCGCGTCCGCGCGGTCACGACGCTCGACGCGGCGCTGCGCCAGGGCGGCCTCCCGCTCGCCTCGACGGGCAAGACTCCGGCACGCCCGCTGCCCGGGCTGGGCACGGTGAGCGTCGGCGGCACGGACTTCCGCGTCGCGTCGTTCAACGCTCCCGGGTTCGAGGCGGCACCGGTGCGGGTGTCCGTCCTCTTCGACAACAGCCGCACCGCCTCGTCGGTGTCGCGCAGCCGCCTGATCGTCGCCGCCGTGCTCGTCGGCTTCCTGCTGCTCGCCTGCCTCTTCGGGGTCGCTGTCTCGCGGGCGCTCCACGGACAGATCGAGCGCTTTCTCGAGGCCGCGCGGCGCCTGGGCGGCGGGGACTTCTCGACGGCGGTGCCGACGGAGGGACGCGACGAGTTCGCGGCCCTGGGCGACGAGTTCAACAAGATGTCGCGGCAGCTCGAGACGCGCCTCGAGGAGCTGCGCCAGGAACGCGCGCGCCTCCAGGAGTCGGTCCGGCGGATCGGCGAGACGTTCGCGTCCAACCTCGACCGCGAGGGACTGCTGGAGATCGTCGTGGACACCGCGCTCGATGCCCTGGCGGCCGACTCTGGGCGGGCGAGCGTGCGCGGTCGCGACGGCCGGCTGCAGCAGCGCGTGGCCCGGGGGGAACTGGCCGGGTTCTCCGGCGCGGTCCAGGGTGCCGAGTCGGCCGCGCTGGAGTCGCACCGGGAGGAGCAGGCCACGGTCGAGGGCAGCAGCGCACTGGCCGTGCCCCTCGCCGAGGCCGAGTCTCCCGAGACCGTCATCGGGCTCGTCACCGTGGCGCGGGCCGGCGGGCCGTTCTCCGACGCGGAGCGCAACCTGTTCGGTTACCTCGCGGGCCAGGCCAGCGTGTCGCTCGAGAATGTGAACCTGCACGAGGTGGTCGTGCGCCAGGCCGTCACGGACGAGCTCACGGGCCTGTTCAACCATCGCCGGTTCCAGGAGGTCGTCGCCACCGAGGTCGGCCGCTCCAAGCGCTTCGACCAGGGCCTCGGGATGCTCATGCTCGACCTCGACGACTTCAAGGAGATCAACGACACCTACGGCCACCAGCAGGGCGACGTCGTCCTGCGCGCGGTCGCCAACGTGCTCGAAGACACCTCTCGAGAGATCGACGAACCCGCTCGCTACGGCGGCGAAGAGCTCGCGGTAGCGCTCCCGCAGACCGATCTGGATGGCGCCTACAACCTGGCCGAGCGCGTGCGGGAGGGGATCGAGGCGCTGGAGATCCCTCGCCTGGACGGCCGGGGCGTGCTCAAGGTGACGGCCAGCCTCGGGGTGTCCGCGCTGCCCGACTGTGCGAGCAGCGGGCAGGAGCTGATCGCGGCCGCCGACGCCGCCCTGTACGAAGCCAAGCACGCGGGCAAGAACCGCACCGAGCGAGCCCCCGCCCGGGCGCCCAAGACCGTCCCGGCTGACTAGTATCTCTGTAGATGGGACTCTTGGACGAGGCCATCAAGGAGCACCTGGACCTCAAGCGCCGTCGCGGGGCCGACCCCGAGGACGTCGCACGCGACGAGCGCGAGGCCCTCGGCCCCGCCGTGCGCGAGGTGCGCGAGTCGATGACCGGGGACGGGGGCGCTGCGCCGGCCGAGGCCGGCCCAGCCGCCGTCGGCGACGAAGCCAACGAGGCCACGAGCCCTGCCCCCGGGGGCGCGGCCACCGTCGAGGAGCCCACTCCACCGGCGCAGGAGCCGGCTCCTCCGGACCAGGAGACTCCGGCCGCGGCTCCCGCCGATGAGCCACCGGTCGACCAGGCCACGCAGGTCGACCAGGCCACGCAGGTCTTCGACGCCGGGGACCTGTTCGCCGAAGAGGACGACGCGCTTGTTCCTGATCCCGAGGCCCCGCCCGAGGGCGGCGATCGGCCGCCGGCGGACCCCGACGCCGTGAGGCCGGATCCGGAGGCCCCCTCGCCGCCGGCCGAGGGCGCGGCCCGACCCGCCGAGGGCGAGGACGTGCTCGAAGAGACGCCGGACTTCCTGCAGGAGACGCCCGAACACGACCGCCTGTGGTTCGAGCAGAAGCCTCCGCGGGACTTCGACTTCGACAAGTAGCGAGAGAACAGGCGTCCAGACGCGGCTGCGAGAGGTGAAGCTCGGGGCGCGAGCAGCCGAAATCCTTTCTGCCGGTCGCGACCGTCCTCCGGGACATGGCAGCGCAAATCCACACTTGCCTCGGAGGGCAAGGACGCCGTGAGAGCGCCCATCAGGGCGCTCTCACGCGCTTAACGGGTCCCGTGGGCTAGATGTATCCCCGCAGGCGCGCGGCCTCGAGCACGCGTTCGATGCCCAGCTCGAAGCAGGCCACGCGCAGCGACACGTCGTCCTCGCGGGCGCGGGCGAGACACTCGCGGTAAGCCCGGCGCATGATCGTGCCGAGCCGGTCGTTGACCTCGCGCTCGTCCCAGCGGAAGTGCTGGAGGTTCTGGACCCACTCGAAGTAGGAGACGACGACGCCGCCGGCGTTGGCCATCACATCGGGCACGATGAACACGCCCCGGTCGGTGAGGATGTCGTCCGCTTTTGGCGTGGTGGGGCTGTTCGCGCCCTCGATCACGACCTTGCAGTTCAAATCGCCCGCGTTGTCGGCGTGGATCATCCCGCCGAGCGCGGCCGGGATGAAGACCTCGCACTCAATCGCCAGGAGGTCCTCCGGCGGTATCGCCTCGGCGCCCGGGAAGTCGGGCAGCGTGCCGCCGCCGGCGAGGTGGTCCGCGAGCGCATTGGCGTCGATCCCGGCGTCGCTGCGGATTGCGCCGTGGGCGTCGGACGCGCCGACCATGCGGCACCCGAGCTGCTGCATGATCCGCGCGGCGTGCGAGCCGACGTTGCCGTAGCCCTGGATCACGAAGCGCGTCGCCGAGGGCGTCAGTCCGAGCTGGGGCGCGGCCTCGCGGTAGCAGAACACCAGGCCGCGGCCGGTCGCCGCCTCACGTCCGTAGGAGCCTTCGAGCGCGATCGGCTTGCCGGTGACGACGGCGGGCGTGTGGCCGTGGAGCTTGCCGTACTCGTCCATCATCCAGGCCATCACCTGCGCGTTGGTGTTCACGTCGGGCGCCGGGATGTCCCGGGTCGGCCCGAGAACCTTCTCGATCTTGTCCATGAACGAGCGGGTGATCTTCTCGACCTCCCCGCGCTCGAGGTCTCCCGCCGGGCAGTTGACGCCGCCCTTGGCGCCGCCGAAGGGAATGCCGGCGATCGCCGTCTTCCACGTCATCAGCGAGGCGAGCGCGCGCACCTCGTCGAGGTCCACATCCGGGTGGTAGCGCACGCCGCCCTTGTACGGGCCGCGGGCGCCGTTGTGCTGGACCCGATACCCCGAGAACACATGGATGCGGCCGTCCGAGAGCCTGACCGGGATCTGCACCTGCACCTCTCGGTAGGCCGAGGAGAGCACGGCGCGCAGGTCCTCCTCGATCCCCAGGCGATCGGCGGCCATGTTGAAGTAGTGAGTGACGATCTCGTAGTTGGAGACCTCGGCCCGCTTGGCCTTCGCGCCTCGGTTGGACGCCCGCGGGGACTTGTCGGGGTGCGCCGGACCGGCGGCGTCGCCGGTCGCCTCTTCCTGCGCCGCGGTGGGGGCTCCGTCGTCGACCATCGGTCTGCTCCCGCCCTCCTACCCGCATCCTCGCAGGGCACGCGAACCGGCGCAAAGGTCAATCCCGAGGTCCCGGTCCCGCGGGGTACACTCGGCCCTCCGGGGCCATAGCTCAGTTGGGAGAGCGTCGCGTTTGCAACGCGAAGGTCGCCGGTTCGATCCCGGCTGGCTCCATGATCCCCCGGCTTCCGGCAGGTCTCGTAGCCGTCGAGTCCCTGCGGAGGTTTGTAACTGGAAGAATCGCGGCGTGCTCGCGGCGATCCATTTCGAGATCTCCCTGGGGGACGGGAATCCCTGGGCCGCCTCGTCGCGCCCGGCACTGCTGGCGTTCGTCGCGTTCATCGTTGCCTTTCTCTTCATCCGCACGAGCGCACGGCTGATGCGCTCGCCCAAGGTGCCGTGGTGGCCCGGGAGCGTGACGAGCGGCGACCTGCACATCCACCATCTCGTCTGGGGCATCGTGCTCATGCTCATCGGTGGGTTCATCTCGCTCACCCCGCTCGACTCGCCCTGGCGCGAGATCACGGCGGTTCTGTTCGGCGTCGGCGCCGGGCTGACCCTCGACGAGTTCGCGCTCTGGCTGCGCCTCAAGGACGTCTACTGGTCCGAGGAGGGGCGCCAGTCGATCGACGCGGTGATCCTGGCGGCCACCTTCGGTGGGCTGGTCCTCATCGTCGGCTTCCCGTTCACGCAGTCCGGCGGGGACCTTGCGCTCGCCGTCGACATCGGCCTGGCCCTGGTCTTCTCGACGATCTGCATCTTCAAGGGCAAGACCGCCACGGGCGTGGCCGGCTTCTTCCTCCCGCTGATCTCGCTGGTCGGTGCGATCCGCCTGGCCAAGCCGCAGTCGCCATGGGCGCACCGGCGCTACAACGATGCCAAGCGCGCCCGGTCCGAGAAGCGCTTCCCCGCGCGCCGGTCGCGCTGGCGCGAGCTCATCGGCGGCGCGCCGACGGCCGACTGAGGTCATTTGCAGACGTAGGTGCGCTCGCGCCGGCCCCGGTCCTGATATGCGTACCGGGTCACGTGAGCCTTCCCAGCCCCGATCCGCAGTCCACCGTGCTGATCACCGGCGCCTCGTCGGGCATCGGGACCGAGCTCGCGCGACAACTCGGCGCCCGGGGCCACAACCTCGTTCTCGTCGCCCGCCGCAAGGAGCGTCTCGAGGAGCTGGGCAAGGAGATCGGCAAGGCGAGCGGCGTCCAGGTCGACGTTCGAAAGGCCGACCTGTCCGTCCAGGCTCAGCGCACGCGGCTGATCAACGCACTGCGCGACGGCGACCGCCACATCGACGCCGTGTGCAACAACGCCGGTTTCTCCACCTACGGCAAGTTCCAGGAACTGCCGATCGAGGGAGAGCTCGAACAGGTCCGCGTCAACGTCGTCGCCCTTCACGAGCTCACCGCGGCGTTCGTTCCCGACATGGTGAAGCGGGGCCAGGGCGCGATCCTCAACGTGGCCTCGATTGCGGGCTTCCAGCCCCTGCCCAATCAGGCCACCTACGGGGCGACCAAGGCCTTCGCGGTCTCACTCTCCGAGGCAGTGCACACCGACCTCGGCGGCACCGGCGTGTCCTGCACCGCCCTATGTCCCGGCCCGGTGCGCACGGAGTTCACGGAGGTGGCGGGCATGACCGAGCTCGACGACACCGGCCCCGAGTTCGTGTGGATGCAGCCGGCCGATGTGGCGAAGGCGGGGATCGACGGCATGGTCAAGGGCCGGCGAATCGTCTTTCCCTCGATCGCCCACCAGGCCGCGGGCATGGCGGGTCGGTTCGCGCCCCGGTCGGTGCTGCTGCCCCTGGTGGAGCGGTTCGGCTCGCCGAGCCGCAACCGCTAGCCGGCGTCCAGCGACACGCCGACGAGGGTCGGCTCGGGCCGGAGCTCGACGCCGAAGGCGTCCCGAACCCCGCCGGCGATCTCGGCCGCCAGCGCCACCAGCTCGGCCGTGGTTCCGCCGCCGCGGTTGACCAGAGCCAGCGCGTGCTTTCTGGAGATCCCGATCCGTCCCTCGCCGTAGCCCTTCGAGAAGCCGGCACGCTCGATCAGCCACGCGGCCGAGGTCTTCACGCGCCCGTCGGGCTCGGGGAAGCGGGGCGGGCGGGCCCCGGCGCCCAGCCGCTCGGCCGCGCGTCGTTCGAGCGCCCCGAAGTCCTCGGCTTCGACGATCGGGTTGGTGAAGAAGGAGCCGGCGCTGACCGAGTCCGGGTCCTCGGGGTCGATCACCATGCCCTTGCCGCGCCGCAGCCGCAGGACCGCCTCGCGAACCTCGTCCAGCGGCGCCGCGGCGCCGACCTCGACGTCGAGGGCGCGCGCGAGCTCGGCGTAGCGCAGCGGCTCCCCGGTGGCCGTGCGGGCGAGGGTGAACGTCACCGCCAGCACCGCGTGCGTATCGCGGCCCTTGAACGCGCTCGAGCGGTAGGCGAAGCCGCACGCCTGCGGAGGCAGGTCCTCGACCGCTCCGGTGCGCCGGTCGAGCACGCGCACCGCGCTGACCGTGGCGCTGACGTCCTGCCCGTAGGCGCCCACGTTCTGAATCGGCGTCGCGCCGGTCGAGCCGGGGATGCCCGACAGGCACTCGATCCCGGCCAGGCCGTCGGCCACCGCGGCGGCCACGACGGCGTCCCACTCCTCGCCCGCCTGCACCGTGAGGCGGACGCCCCCGTCCTCGGCGGGCGCGCGGTCGATCCCACGCGTGGCCACGCGCACGACGAGCCCCGGGAACCCGGCGTCGGCGATCACGAGGTTGCTTCCTCCGGCGAGCAGGAGCAGGCGCTCCCCGGCCGCGTCGGCCGAGCGCACCGCGTCGACGAGGTCGTCCTCGTCCTCCACCGTGACGAGTCGGTCCGCCGGTCCGCCGAGCCGCAGCGTCGTCAGGGGCGCCAGCGGCGCATCGATCGTCACGCCCACGCCGTCAAAGGCTACGGGTGCAGACCGTCGTTGTTCGGCTACGCCGCGTCGCGCGCCTGGGCCAGCAGCTCGCCGGCCACGCGGTCGGTGGCGCCGCCGGTGCCGCCCAGCAGCCGCCGCGAGAGCTGCGCGCGCCGGAAGTACAGCGGGGCGTCGTGCTCCCAGGTCGCGCCGATGCCGCCGTGCACGGAGATGTTCTCCCGCGCCGCGTAGTCCAGCGCGCCGCCGGCGGCCACGCGCGCGGCGCTCGCCGCGAGCGGGAACTCGTCGGGTGCGTCCTGCCGCGCCCAGCCGGCGTAGTACATGAGTGAGCGCGCGTTCTCCTGGCGGCGCAGGATCTCCACCAGACCGTGCTTGACCGCCTGGTAGGAGCCGATCGGGCGTCCGAACGTGTGGCGCTCCTTGGCGTATGCCACCGACACCACGAGACACGCCTCGACCGCGCCGAGCGACTCGGCGCCGATCAGCCCCTGCGCGAGGTGCCAGGCCGAGCGGAGGATGTCCTCGTCCACGCCCAGCGATGCTCCGGCGACGTTCTCCAGCCGCACGTGGCCAAGCGAACGGGTGGCGTCGTAGCGGGTCACCGCCTCGATCGAGACCCCGTCGGCGTCCGCGTCGACCAGGACGGCGACCGGAGAGCCGTCGTCCCCGGTTGCGACCACCACGAGCACGTCGGCCTCGGGTGCGTCGGGTACCCAGGCCACCGTGCCCGTCACGGTCGTCTGGCCGTCGTCGAACGTCGCCAGCGGGGCCGGCGGGCGACCATGGCCCTCCTCGGGGTCCACCGTCCACGCCGAGCCGTCGGCCTCCGGGGGCTGCGCGCCCACGAACGTCGCCCGCTTCTCGCCCTCGGCGAGGGCGCGGAGCAGGTCGTCGTGCTCTCCGCCGGCGGAGTCGAGGATCGCGGTCGCCGGGACGTGGCCGAGCAGACCGACGCCGGCCAGCACGCGGCCGGCCTCGGCCATGACCAACATGGCATCGAGCGCGCCGAGCCCGGCGCCGCCGTGGGCGTCGGACACGACCAGCCCGGGCCAGCCCGCCTCACGGCCGACGTCCCAGAGGTCCAGCCGTTCGCCACCGTCCAGCGCTTCGCGCGCGGCCTCGACGGTCTTGTGGCGCGACAGGGCGCCGCGCGCGGCCTCGCGCAGGAACTGCTGCTCGTCGGACAGCTCGAAGTCCATCAGGCCACCGCCCCTTCCTTCTCCTTCGCCCGCAGCTCTGAGAACGGGATCCCCTTGTCCAGCCGTGGCTCGGGCGGCAGGCCGAGCACGCGCTCGCCGACCGTGTTGCGCAGGATCTCCTCGGTCCCGCCGGCCGACTTGAGGCCCGGCAGGAACGAGATCATGTACGACCAGTCGCTGTCGCCCAGCGCCTCGGGTCCGAGCGCATCGGCGATCAGGTCGCCGGCCTCGATCCCGGCGGCCACGAGGGTCACCTTGCTCAACCCGGCCTCCGGGCCCGGGATCTGCCCGCGCTGGATCGCCGTCAGCATGCGGTAGCCCGTGAAGCGGACCGCCAGCAGCTCCGTGGCGATCTCGCCGAGGCGCGCGCGGAGCTCCGGGTCGGCGGCGGCCGACGGGTCGTTGGCCAGCGCGGCCGCGATGCGGTCGGCGCGGTAGCCCATGCCCTCGGAGCCCGCGCCGATCGTCAGGCGCTCGAACATGAGCGTCGTCAGCGCGGTGCCCCACCCGCCGTCGACGGGACCGACCGTGGCGTCAGGCTCGAGATGCACGTCGTCGAAGAAGACCTCGTTGAACTCGGCGTCACCGGTGATCTGGCGCAGCCCGCGGATCGTCACGCCCTCGGCGTCCATGGGCACGACGAACATCGTCAGGCCCTTGTGCTTGGGCACGTCGGGGTCCGTGCGGGCGAGCAGCAGCCCGAATGACGCGAACTGAGCGTTGGTCGTCCACACCTTCTGGCCCGATAGCCGCCAGGTCCCGTCGTCCTGGAGCTTGGCGCGCGTCTGGATGCCGGCCAGGTCCGACCCCGCCGCCGGCTCGGAGAAGAGCTGACACCACACCTCGTCGGCGTGCAGCATGGGGGCGAGGTAGCGCTGCTTCTGCTCCTCGGTGCCGTGCGCGATGATCGTCGGGCCGAGCATGCCCACCCCGATCGAGTCCAGGATGCCCGGCACGCCCCCGGCGTTGATCTCCTGGTTGAGGATCACCTGCTCGAGCGGCCCGCGGCCCTGGCCTCCGTACTCCTTCGGCCAGGTGATGCCGGCGTAACCCGCCTCGGCCAGCTTGCGCTGCCAGTCGCGGTGGGCGCGAATCGCCTCGTCCTCGCCCTCGATCGCTCCCTCGCCGCGGAGGACCGGGGCCTCGTCGCGGTGCTCCTCGATCCACGAGCGCACCTGGGCGCGGTACTCGGCCTGCTCCGGAGTGTCGTTGAGATCCACGTCGCCTCCTCCTGGCTGACTGGCCAATCAATTCTGCGGCCCGTAGCCTAGCGCGCACGCTGGGGCGGGTTATCAGTTGCCAGGCGATCGCGGTGGGTCAGGCGGGTGCGCCGGTCCGCAGCATCTCGCGCCAGCGGTTCTCGTCGACGTCCGCCGGCACCGTGTGCTCGACGAAGTCGATCAGAACGTCGGTGAACCGATCGGGATCCGAGCGGTGCGGGAAGTGCCCGGCACCCTCGAAGACCTCCAGCCGGCTGCCGGGGATCGCCTCGTGCGCTTCGATGCCGTGCTCGACCGGGATGATCCGGTCCGCCCCGCCCCAGACGATCAGGGAGGGGACCTCGGCGGCGAGGTAGAGCCGATCGGTCGCGCTCACGCGCTGGCCGCCGCCGTCGACGATCGTCCGCAGCGTGTGCACGAAGGCCTGCTGCGCATCGCGGTCGGCCAGCGACGCGTATCCGCGCCACATCTCCTCGAGGTCGGGTCCGGCGTTGAGGCCCAGCTGGCCGAGCGCCCCCCAGACCGCGTCGCCGGCGTCGCGCAGCCTGGTCGCGCAGACGAGCGGCATCACGAACTCGGACCCCGGCAACGCGGCCGCGCGCAGTAGCGGATGCACCTCGCGCCCGAGCCCGCCGCTGGATACGAGCACCAGGCGATCGCAGCGCTCGGGGAACTGGTAGGCGAGCTGCATGGCCACGCCGCCGCCGAGGGAGTGACCGACGATCGTGGCGTTGTCGTGGCCGAGGGCCGCGACGAGGTCGCGTACGCCGGAGGCGTAGGCGCCCAGCGAGTAGTCGCCGCGCGGCTTGGCCGAGTGCCCGTGGCCGAGCAGGTCGGGAGCCACGACCGTGAATTGTTCAGCCAGGGCGGGGATGACCTCGGCCCAGGTGTCGGCGCTCCCGGTGATGCCATGAATGAGCACGACCACCTCCGGGCCGTCGCCGGCCGTGCGGTAGCTGACGTGGTTGCCGTGCAGGGTTATCTCTTGGGTATCCATGGCGGGGTCCTTCGCTGGGGACGAATAACTGACTAGGTGTTCAGTAACCCAAGTCGCCGTGGAGTAACAGCAGATGGCGCCCGATGGCCTGTGACGTTTGTCACGCGATCCGTGCGGCTGAGTCCGGCGTCAGCCGAGTTGGGCGCCGAGCGGCCGCCGCATCGCCGCGAAGCCGCGGTCGAGCAGCTTGATCGCCTGGACTCCGGCGTCCGGGGAATGCAGGAGGACGACGCCCAGCGACACGCCCCCGCGCCGCGCGGTCCCGACGAAGCACTCGCCGGCGACGGGGGTGTAGCCGGTCTTGATACCCGTCCAGCCGGGGTATCGGCGCAGGTCGAGCGGGTTGTGGCCGGCCAGGTAGAGCTTGTGGCCCTTGATCGGAAAGGGGAAGGTCGCGTACGGGGTGCTCACGACCCTCCGCAGCCGAGGCTCGCGCATCACGGCGGCGGCCAGGCGAGCGAGGTCGCGCGGACACGACCGGTTGGCGTCGCTGTAGCCGTCGGGGCCGACGAAGTGCGTGCAGGTCAGCCCGAGTTGTCGCGCGCGCTCGTTCATGAAGCGCACGAAGCGGGGGATGGTGCCGCCGACGTTCTGGGCCAGCACCCGTGCCGCGTCGTTGCCCGAGGGGAGCAGGAGCCCGTAGAGCAGCGGCGTGACGCCAACGCGCTTCCCGCGCGGCAGCAGCCCGACGCCGGAGCCCTGATACTGCAGCGCGGCCCGCGTGATGAGCGCCGTCGCGGTTGGCGGCGCTCGCTCCACCACGAGCAGCCCGGTCATCATCTTCGTAACGCTCGCGATCGGGCGCGGCGTGCTCGGGTCCAGCTCCCACAGGACCCGTCCGTTGCGCAGGTCGAAGAGCAGCGCGCCGCGGGGCGGCTTGTTGAAGCGCGCGTGGACGCGCCGCGCGGCCGGCGCGAGCGCGGTCCCGTAGGGGTTGGCATCACGCGACGGCGGTGCGACGGTCCGGGTCGCGACGCCCCCGCCACCGCTGGGGCCGCGTGTACGGCCGTCCTGGCCGGTCGCGACGACCAGGAACACGCCGACGGCGAGCGCGGCGACCAGGGCCGCGAGGCGGACGCGACCGCCACCGCGGGAGCGGCGCCGGGTCCTGCGTGGTCCTGCTGCGGCCGTCTCTCCTCCTCGAGCCTCGACTACTCGTCGGGAGGATGCCGGAGCGCTCCGACGATGCCGAACGCGAACAGGGCGAGCACGAGCAGCGAGAGGACCCCGGGGACCAGCACCGCGGTGCCGCCACGGATCAGCGCGTCAACGGTCCCCGCCCCGAACAGCAGGATGAACACCAGCGCGACACTCAGGATCAGCGTGCGAGTCCCCATCAGGGCACCGGCAACGCCGGCTCGTTGCGGAGGCGCGTGGCGAAGGCGCGAATGAAGATGAGCCCGAAGGCGAAGCCGCCGATGTGGGCGAAGTACGCCACCCCGCCACCGGTGGGGTCGGACAGGTCGGCCACGCCGAAGTAGATCTGCTGGAGGAACCACAGGCCGAGTACGAGCACCGCCGGGACCTCGATGAAGGTGACGAAGAAGATGAGGAAGATCAGGGTCAGCACCCGGGCGCGCGGATACAGCAGGATGTAGCCGCCGAGGACCCCGGCGATCGCCCCCGAGGCGCCGATCGTCGGCACGGTCGAACCGGTGTTGAACGCGACCTGGAGCGCGAGCGCCGCGATCCCGCTGAGCAGGTAGAAGGCGAGGAACTTCAGCGGGCCCATGGAGTCCTCGACGTTGTTGCCGAAGATCCACAGGAACAGCATGTTCCCGATGATGTGCAGGAAGCCGCCGTGCATGAACATGGCGGTGAAGACCGTCAGCCAGGACGATGGCTGATCGCCCGGGACCGAGGGCGGGCGGGCGAGTTCGAAGGCGCCCTGGCTCGTGTGCACCGTCCGGTCGCCCTCACAGACGACCACCTGCTCGGCGCCGGTCGGGAGCTCGACCGGCTCGAGGCCGCAGCGATCGCCCGGGTGGGTCAGCTCGTAGGGGATCGCGCCGTATTTCACGACGGTCCCGTTGTCCACGCTGGAGAAGCCGGTCGGGTGCTGGAGGAACAGGAAGACGAAGACGTTGATGGCGATCAGTGCGACCGTGACCACCGGGAAGCGCTGGGTCGGGATGTTGTCCTTGAGCGGGAACACGGCCCTGCGCCCCGGCGAGCCCGGCCGGGCGAGGGCCTACCTTGCCATAAAGGCGACCGGGCCCTCGCCCGGGCGCTCCTGCGGCACGTGCTCGTCGGCGTGATAACTCGACCGCACGAGGGGTCCGGCCGCCACGCTCTCGAAGCCGATCTCGTAGGCGGCCCGCTCCAGCGCGGCGAACTCGTCGGGGTGCCAGTAGCGCACGACGGGAAGGTGGCGCTCGGTGGGCCGCAGGTACTGGCCGACCGTGAGGACCTGCACGCCGTGCTCGCGCAGCGCGCCGAAGGCCTCGACCATCTCCTCGAAGGACTCGCCGAGACCGACCATCAGCCCGGACTTGGTCACCACCTCGTCGCCGCCCATCTCCTTCGCGTTGCGGAGCACGCGGCAGGAGCGCTCGAATTGCGAGCCCCGCCGGGCCACGGGGTACAGCCGGGGGACGACCTCGACGTTGTGGTTGAACACGTCGGGGCACTCGGCGATCACCTTCGCCAGCGGCATGTCCGCGCCGCGGAAGTCGGGCGTGAGCACCTCGACCTTGCATCCCGGCGCCTGGCGCCGGATCTGCCGGATCACGCCGACGAAGGCCGCCGCGCCGTAGTCCGGGAGGTCGTCGCGGTCGACGCTCGTGATGACCGCGTGGCGCAGGCCCATGCGGGCCACGGACCGCGCCACCCGCGCCGGCTCGAGCGGGTCGTTCCAGGTCGGCTTCCCGGTCCTGACGTTGCAGAAGCCGCACCGGCGGGTGCAGGTATCGCCGAGGATCATGAACGTGGCCGTGCCGCGCTCCCAGCACTCGCCGACGTTGGGACACGCCGCCTCCTGGCAGACGGTATGCAGCTCCTCGGCGTCGATCATCTGCTTCAGCGCGCGGTAGCGGGGCTTCCCGGGCGCCGGAACCTTCAGCCAGGGCGGCTTGCGCTCGCGGAACGGCCGGACGTCCGGGCCGAGGACCTCGAGCACGTCCATGCCGCCGGGATTGGAGCGGGATCGGGTCGAGTGCCGGCGCGGCTCGGTCATCACCGAGAGGGTAGCGCCGCGATCCCCAGATCCTCGGGCGAGACGGCCCGTGGCGCCCGGCCGAACGCGGCGGCGAACGCGGTGGTCGTGGCCTCGCGGAAGCGGGGCAGGATGCCGGGCGCCGGTGCCCGCAGCTCGCTGGAGACCGACGTCATGCGCACGCCCTCGAGCCCGCACGGGACGATCCACTCGAACGGCTGCAGGTCGTTCTCGACGTTGACGGCGAACCCGTGGGTGGACACCCCGCGGGCGACGTGCACGCC
>JAWVFS010000359.1:0-7967 GCA_033855795.1 Solirubrobacteraceae bacterium
TGGCCCCCCCGCGAACATTGCGCCCGAAATGGCGGCCGCAGATCGCCGCCAGGCTGCGTCCTCGGTCGGGGCAATGGCTCGGCCATTGCACCCTCCCTGCGTCCTTGCCTGACGGCGCCTGCGCCGCGCCATTTCGCGCGCAGCGTCCACGGGAGAACCACTGATGGCCGGGCGGACCGACTACTACGAGGCCCTGGGCGTCTCCAAGAACGCCACGCCCGAGGAGATCAAGAAGGCCTACCGCAAGCTTGCGCGCAAGTACCACCCCGACACCAACAAGGGTGACAAGCAGGCGGAGGAGCGCTTCAAGAAGATCTCCGAGGCGCACGACGTCCTGTCGGACCCCGACAAGCGCAAGCAGTACGACCGCGGCGCGGGCCCCTTCGCGGCGGCCGGCGGACCGGGAGGTTTCGGAGGCTTCGATGCCGGGTCGTTCACCGGCGGGTTCGGCGACATCCTGTCCAACATCTTCGGCAGCGGCGGCGGGGCGGGTGCGCCCGGCGGCGCACGCGGGCGCGAGCGCGCCCAGCGCGGACGTGACCTGGAGACCGAGGTCCGCATCACGTTCGAACAGTCGATCGAGGGTGCGCAGATCCCGCTCGCCGTCCCCACGTCGGCGCCGTGTCCGACCTGCCGGGGCACCGGCGCCAAGCCCGGCACCAGCCCCGAGATCTGTCCGAAGTGCCAGGGTCGCGGCGTCGAGGCCGAGGGCCAGGGCCTGTTCTCGATCTCCCAGCCGTGCTCGCAGTGCGGCGGCAGCGGCACGATCATCGCCGACCCCTGCCCGACCTGCCACGGGTCGGGAGCGACGAAGACCGTCAAGCGCTACCGCGTGACCATTCCGTCCGGGGTGCGCGACGGCAGTCGCGTGCGGCTGGCGGGCAAGGGCGAGCCGGGTCCGCGCGGCGGCCCGCCGGGCGACCTCTACGTGGTCACCCGCGTGAGCGACTCGCCGATCTTCAAGCGCAAGGGCCAGAACGTCGAGGTCGAGGTGCCGATCACGATCCCCGAGGCGATCCGCGGCGCCACCGTCGAGGTCCCGACGCTGTCGGGCTCGAAGAAGCTGCGTGTGCCGGCAGGGACCAAGCACGGCACGGTCCAGCGCCTGCGCGGCGAGGGTCCGCCGCGCCTGAACGGTAAGGGCCGCGGCGACATCCACTACCGCTTCGTGATCGACGTGCCGGCATCGCTTTCCAAGGAGGAGGAGCAGGCGGTCGACGAGCTCTCGAAGGTGATGAACGGCGATCCGCGCGCGAAGCTCTTCCCCGCCGGCGCGGGTGCGAGCACCGGAGCGGAGCGCTGATCGATGGTCGTCCGGCGGACGCGCACGACCCGCACGGAGACCCGCGTCGAGGTCCGGGGCGATCGCGGCGTTTTCATGATCTCGGTGGCGGCCGAGCTCGCCGAGATGCATCCGCAGACGCTGCGCATGTACGAGGCGCGCGGGCTGATCGAGCCGAAGCGCTCGCCGAAGGGCACGCGCCTGTACTCCCACGCCGACGTCGACCGGCTGCGCCGCATCCAGGAGATGACGGCCGAGCTGGGGATGAACCTCGCCGGTGTCGAGCGGGTGTTCGAGCTCGAAAGCCAGATCGAGGGCATGACGCGGCGCATGGAGGCGCTGGAGCGCCGCGCCGAGGAGATCGAGGCGGAGATGGCCGCCGAGGTCGAGCGCGTGCGCCGCGAGTTCCGGGCCGAGATCGTTCCGTACCGCCCGCCCGAGGAGTCGCTGATCCGCGTCCGGGACCTGGAGCGGACGCGAATTCCCGTGCGGCGCACGCCCCGGGCCTGACCCGCTTGCGCCTGGAGCGCAGGCGTGGCATAATCTAAGTCACCAAGACTAAGATTTCTGCCTACGAAAGGCCAAAATTTGAACCCAGACCGCTTTACCATTAAGACCCAGGAGGCGTTGCAGGCCGCCCAGCGGCTCGCCGAGGAACGCCACAACCCTCAGTTCGTGCCCGAGCACCTGCTGGCCGTGCTGCTCGAGCAGGAGTCCGGGGTCGTGGCGCCCGTGCTCGACAAGCTGGGCGCCGACCCGGGGTCGCTGCGCGCCGCGGTCAACGCCGCGCTCGATGCCCTTCCCACCGTCTCCGGCGACGATGGGCCCGCGCCGAACGCCTCCTCCGACCTCGTGCAGGTGCTGCGCGCCGCCGAGAAGCAGGCGGGCAAGCTCAAGGACGAGTACATCTCCACCGAGCATTTGCTGCTCGCGCTGGCCGAGGCCAAGACGCCCGCCGGCGAGGCGCTGCGCGCCGCCGGCGCCGACCACGAGGCGCTGCTGCGCGCCGTCGAGGACGTGCGCGGGCCGCACCGGGTGACCGACCAGAACCCGGAGGACAAGTACCAGGCGCTGCAGAGGTTCGGCAGGGACCTGACCGAACTTGCGGAGCAGGGCAAGCTCGACCCGGTGATCGGGCGCGACGACGAGATCCGCCGCGTCATCCAGGTCCTCTCGCGCCGCACGAAGAACAACCCCGTGCTGATCGGGGAGCCCGGCGTCGGCAAGACCGCGATCGTCGAGGGCCTCGCCCAGCGCATCGTCGCGGGCGACGTCCCTGACTCCCTGCGTGACCGCCGCGTGATCGCGCTCGACATCGGCGGGCTGATCGCAGGGTCGAAGTACCGCGGGGAATTCGAGGACCGGCTGAAGGCCGTCCTCAAGGAGATCTCCGAGGCCGGCGGCACGATCATCCTCTTCATCGACGAGCTGCACACGATCGTCGGCGCCGGCGCCGCCGAGGGCGCGGTCGACGCGTCCAACCTGCTCAAGCCGATGCTCGCCCGGGGCGAGCTCCGCGCGGTCGGCGCGACCACGCTCGACGAGTACCGCAAGCACATCGAGAAGGACGCCGCGCTGGAACGTCGCTTCCAGCCGGTCTTCGTCGGCGAGCCGAGCGTCGAGGACACGGTCGCCATCCTGCGCGGGCTCAAGGAGCGCTACGAGGTGCACCACGGCGTGCGCATCCAGGATTCGGCGATCATCGCCGCGGCCACGCTGTCGCACCGCTACATCGCCGACCGCTTCCTGCCCGACAAGGCCAACGACCTGATCGACGAGGCGGCGTCGCGGCTGCGCATCGAGATCGACTCGCTGCCGACCGAGATCGACGAGGTCGAGCGGCGGGTGATGCAGCTCGAGATCGAGCACCAGGCCCTGTCGAAGGAGAAGGACGAGTCTTCCAAGGCCCGCCGCGAGGCGATCGAGCGCGAGCTGGCCGAGTTGCGCGAGACCGCGTCGGCCATGAAGGCGGTGTGGCAGCGCGAGAAGGAGGCCATCTCGCAGACCCGCGACATCAAGGAGCGCCTCGAGCAGGCGCACCGGGAGGCCGAGCGCGCCGAGCGCGAGGCCGACCTCCAGCGCGCGGCCGAGCTGCGCTACGGCGAGATCCCCGAGCTCGAGAAGCGCCTGGCCGAGCTGGAGGAGCATGAGCGCGAGACCACGTACCTCAAGGAGGAGGTGGACGCGGAGGATGTTGCCGACGTGGTCGCGAAGTGGACCGGCATCCCGGTCTCCCGCCTCATGGAGGGCGAGGTCGAGAAGCTCATCCACCTCGAGGAGCGCCTGCACGAGCGCGTCGTCGGCCAGGACGAGGCGGTCGAGGCCGTCGCCAACGCGCTGCGCCGCTCGCGCGCCGGCCTTCAGGATCCCAACCGCCCCATCGGCAGCTTTCTCTTCCTCGGCCCGACGGGCGTCGGCAAGACCGAGCTCGCGCGTGCGCTGGCCGAGTTCATGTTCGACTCCGAGGACGCCATGGTCCGGATCGACATGAGCGAGTACATGGAGAAGCACTCCGTGTCGCGGCTCATCGGTGCACCGCCCGGGTACGTCGGCTACGACGAGGGCGGCCAGTTGACGGAGGCCGTGCGGCGGCGCCCCTATTCGGTCGTGCTGCTCGACGAGATCGAGAAGGCGCACCCCGACGTGTTCAACACGCTGCTGCAGGTGATGGACGACGGCCGCCTGACCGACGGCCAGGGCCGCACGGTCGGCTTCACGAACGTGGTGCTGATCATGACGTCGAACATCCCCGGCGGACGAGCCGGCGTCGAGGAGGCGTTCAAGCCGGAGTTCATCAACCGTCTCGACGACATCGTCGAGTTCCAGCCGCTGACGCGCGAGCAGATCGGCGAGATCGTCGACCTGCAGGTGGCCAAGGTGGCCGCGCGCCTGGCCGACCGCGGTGTGGTGATCGAGCTGAGCGACGCCGCCCGCGAGCTGATCGGGAACCTCGGCTACGACCCCACCTATGGCGCGCGCCCGCTCAAGCGGGTGATCCAGAAGCGCCTGGTGGACAAGCTCGCGCTGGCCCTGCTCGAGGGCGAGTTCACCGAGGGCGACACGGTGCGCGTCGACGCCGCCGACGGCGAGCTCGTCTTCACCAAGGCGCCGGCCGAGGCCAGCGCGGCCGCGGCCTAGCGGCTCAGCCGACCGGTCGTACGGTGAAACCGACCACGAGCTGCGCCGTCTCGCGCCTCTTGTAGGCGCGGTTCGTGTCGAGATAGACCTTCCAGGACCCGAGCTCGCTGCTGAAGGGCAGCAGCCGGGTCCTGGACGTCGTCAGGTCGCCGCACGGCCCGCTCAGGTGGCCGAACTGGCGCGTGCCCTTGAGCCTGCCGTTGGGGCGGATGTAGTGCGCGAACACGCTGCCGTGCGGGTCGCGGCGGAGGAACGCGAGCACGGCGCCCAGGCCGGTGATCGTGAAGCGCACCTTCAGCCGGCTCGGCGCGCCGGCGGAGGGGTTGAAGTCGGCCTTGACGTCGGTGAGGTAGAAGCGCGTGCTCGCGGTGTTCGTGCCGTCGCCGGCGGTCAGCGTGACGCGGGCGCGGGTGCCGCGGAGGGCCGGAGCCGGGAAGTTCGCCCGGATGCGACCGGCAGAGTCGGTGAAGCCGTTGGTGTGGAAGGTCTGTCCGAGGAACGTGAGGTTGAGCTGGACTCCCGGCTTGAAACCGGTGGCGGTCAGGACGATCCTCTCGTGCGCCGTTCCGAACGAGTAGTAACACGGGTGGTCGGCCGTGACCGAGGCCGCCTGAGCGGCGCCCGCGCTGGCGGCGACGAGCGCGGCGGCGATCGACACGGCGGCGACGACGTTGCGGGTGCGGCGCATCACGCTCCCATCAGGTGAACGTGTACGGGACCAGCGCCTGGAACGAGAAGTTGGGGCGGTAGCTCGCCAGGTACCCGGCATGGTTGTCGAAGACCAGCGTGTACGAGCCTGGCCTGACGGGCCGGAACAGGAACATCCTGACCTTCTTCGTCAACGAGCCGCACGGCCCGGACACCGTGCCGATGCGCCTGGTGCGCAGGTGGCGCCTGCCCTGCAGATAGTGGACGTACAGCGAGCGGCCGTACGTGAAGCCCAGCGCTTTGTAGGTGACGTAGCCCGGCGTGATGAAGGGCGGCACCACCCCGATGTTGGTGTGGACCACCTGAAGCGTGGTGCGCGCCGCAACCGGCGATCCGGTCGACGATGCCGATGTCGTGACGTTGTACGTACGGACCGCGGTGACACGTTTGGAGGGGGCGGGCGCCGGGAACCGGCCGGCGATCGACCCTGCGCCGTTCGAGGTCAGCGTCCCCAGCGCGGTCCCGCCGAGGAAGATCGTCTGGATCTGATTGGGCTGGTAGCCGGAGCCCGAGACGCGCACCGGCTGATTGCGCGTGTAGCACTGCCGATCGAGCTGCAGCGTGGCGGCCGAGGCCGTGGCGGGAATGGCGGCCGCGAGCGCAATCAGCGCCGCGCCGGCCAGGCGGACTGGGAGACGGATCACGCGTGAACGGTAGCGAAGCCGGGCGCGGTGAGCGCTGGACTGGTAGAAACACCCTGAGGACGACCGCGACCGATCGGAGGCCTCCATGCCGACGTACATCATGCTCACGACGCTCACGCCCGAGGGGGTCCAGACCGTTAAGAACAACCCTCAGCGCATCAAGGAGGTCAGCAAGGAGATCGAGCAGCTCGGCGCGACCGTCAAGGCGCAGTGGGCCACCCTCGGCCACTTCGACTTCGTCAACGTCGTCGAGGCGCCCGACGAGGCGACGATCGCCAAGGTTTCGATGGAGCTGGGCTCGCGCGGCACGGCCAAGTACGAGACCCTCGTCGCGATTCCCATCGACGACTTCATCTCATCGGTCTAGCGGCGAGCGGTCACTTCATGAGAGCCCTCGTCATCGGCTCGGGCGGCCGCGAGCACGCCCTGGTGCGCGCGCTCGCCCGCTCGCCGCAGCGGCCGGAGGTGCTGTGCACACCGGGCAGCGAAGGGATCGCCGCCGACGCTCGCCTGCTCGACGCTGGCGCCGGCGACGTCGACGCGCTCGTCGCGGCCGCACGTGCGCAGGCTGTCGACCTCGTCGTCGTCGGCCCCGAGGTTCCGCTCGTGGCCGGCGTGGTCGACGCGCTGGCCGAGGCCGGCATCCGCAGCTTCGGGCCGAGCGCGGCCGCCGCACGGCTGGAGGGCTCCAAGGCGTTCGCCAAGGAGGCGATGGCGGCCGCCGGCGTGCCCACGGCGGCCGCACGGGAGGTGGACTCGGTGGCGGACGGTCTCGACGCCGTCACCGCCTACCCCACGGTGCTCAAGGCCGACGGGCTCGCGGCGGGCAAGGGCGTCGTGATCGCCGCGGACGAGGACGAGGCTCGAGCCGCGCTCGAGGACATGCTCGTGCAGCGGCGCTTCGGCGACACGAGCGTGTTGGTCGAGGAGTTCCTCGAAGGCGAGGAGCTCTCGCTGCTCGCCCTGTGCGACGGCGAGCGCGCGGTGCCGATGGCGCCGGCGCAGGACTACAAGCGCATCTTCGACGGCGACCGCGGGCCCAACACCGGTGGAATGGGCTCCTACTCGCCGGTTCCGGGGATCGGCGAGGACCTCGTCGCCGAGATCGCGGCCGAGGTCCACCAGCCCGTCGTCGATCTCATGGCGACGCGCGGCACGCCGTTCCACGGTGTCCTGTACGCGGGACTGATGCTCACCGACGCCGGACCACGGGTGCTCGAGTTCAACGTCCGCTTCGGCGACCCCGAGACGCAGGCCGTGCTGCCCCGGCTGCGCAGCGACCTGCTCGAGCTGCTGCTCGCCGCCACCGAACCGGGTGGCCTGGCCGGCGCGGAGCTGCGTTGGGACGAGCGCTGGGCGGTGACCGTCGTGCTGGCGAGTGCCGGCTACCCGCAATCGTCGTCTCAGGGCGACGTGATCACGGGGCTCGACGCCGTCGCGCCCGACGTCGAGGTGACGCACGCGGGCACGGCCCGGCGCGGCGAGGACGTCGTGACCGCCGGAGGCCGGGTGCTCAACGTGACCGCACTCGGCGAGGATCCCGCCGCCGCCCGGGACGCCGCGTATGCTGCGGCCGACGTGATTGCTTTCGAGGGAAAGCAGCTGCGACGCGACATCGCCCGGCGCGCCGTGGAGCGGGTGCCGTCGTGACGGGGCGCGGGCGATGAGCGAGCGAGAGCCGGCGACCCCGGACACGATGACCGAAGTCGAGGCGGAGCTCGAGGGGATCGAGGTCGACGCCCCGCGCGTGGGCATCGTCATGGGCTCCAAGAGCGACATGCCGGAGATGGAGAAGGCGGCGCAGGAGCTCGAGGAGCGCGGCATCAGCTACGAGATCCGCGTGATGTCGGCGCACCGCGATCCCGAGGTCGTGGCCGACTACGCCAAGAACGCGCACATGCGCGGGCTGCGAGTGATCATCGCGGGCGCCGGGCTGTCGGCGGCGCTGCCGGGTGTGTGTGCCGCACACACCGACCTGCCGGTCATCGGCGTTCCGCTGACGTCGCGCAACTCGGTCGCCGGCGGGCTCGACGCCGTGCTCGCCATCGCGCAGATGCCGCCGGGCGTTCCCGTCGCCTGCGTCGGGGTGAACGCGGCGCGCAACGCGGCAGTGCTCGCGGCGCGGATAATCGGCGCGTGATCGCGCGATACACGCGCCCCGAGCTGGGCGCGATCTGGACCGACGAGGCCCGCAT
>JAWVFS010000360.1:0-2894 GCA_033855795.1 Solirubrobacteraceae bacterium
GGCTCGGGGCGATGAAGGACCAGCTCAAGATCGTGGGCAAGCTCGATACCGACTGCGCTCAGGACAAGGGCTTCGCGGCGGCGCAGACGATCCTGACCGCGAACCCCGACCTCAAGGCGATGTACTCCGCGTGTGGCCCGCCCGCGATGGGCGCGCTGCAGGCGATCAAGAACGCGAACATCAGCCCCGCGGACATCATCACCATCGGCTACGACGCCCAGCCGGACGAGGTCGCCGAGATCAAGGCGGGCAACGAGGACGCGAGCGTCGCTCAGTTCCCGTTCAAGATCGGGCAGCTCGGAGTGGCCACGCTCTGGAAGGTGATCAACCACGTCAAGGTGCCGAAGAAGGTCGACACCGGCACCGCGCTCGTGACGAAGGCGAACGCGTCTCAGTTCGGCTAGTCCTCCCGGACAGAGGCGAGAAAGGAGGGCTCCGGTGCCGCGCGGAGCCCTCCTCGCGTTCTGTAACCGTTTACGCCGTTGCGCAAGCGCTTGCCTTGACCGCGCCCCGATTCCCCTGGTAAAAGCGGCAGACGCTTCCGGCAACGGTTCCGGAAACACCGATGTATTGGAGGGGAAGATGACCGCTAGGAAGAAAGCGCTCCGGTTCGCGGGCGGGGCGATCGCGATAGCGGCAGTGGCCGTCCTCGCACTGCTTCCGACCCAGGCGGGCGCGCGGGCGATCGGGGCGGGGCACGTCACGAGCTCGGACGCCCCGACGCTTCCGGGCTACGAGCTCAACTGGAAGGACGACTTCAACGGCGCCGCGCACAGGGGCGTCGAGCCCGGGAAGTGGATCTACGACCTCGGGACGGGCTACGGCTGCGCGCAGTGTCCGTCCCAGTGGGGCACGTTCGAGATCGAGTCGATGAGCTCGAGCACGGACAACGTCTCGACCGACGGGCAGGGGAACCTGCTGATCACGCCGCTTCGGGCGGCCGACGGGTCGTGGACGTCGGGCCGCATCGAGACTCGCAAGGACGGCTTCGCTGCCGCTCCGGGCGGCATCCTGCGCGTCCAGGCCTCGATCGAGCTCCCGCAGACGGGCACAGGCCCCGAGGCGGCAGGCTACTGGCCGGCGTTCTGGATGCTCGGCGCGCCGTTCCGTGCGATGGGCCATACGGGCTGGCCTGGAATCGGCGAGATCGACGTGATGGAGAACATCAACGGCCGCGGCACCGTCTTCGCGACGCTGCACTGCGGCGATCTGAGCACGGTCAACCCGAACGGGCTGCTGGGCCCGTGCAACGAGTTCAACGGACTCGGCGGGACGACTGACATCCCCGCGTCGAGCCTCCAGGGCTCGTTCCACACCTACGCCGTCGAGCTCGACCGCAGCGTCACGCCGAACCAGCTGCGCTACTCCGTGGACGGGAACGTCTTCTTCACGCTCCAGGCCGACCAGGTGCCTGCGCAGACGTGGACGGACGCGATCGACCACGGCTTCTTCATCATCCTCGACGTCGCCGTCGGCGGCTCGTTCCCGTGGGCCGAGTGCAACTTCTTCCCGCACCCGGGCGGTTGTTCGTTCTCGACGCCGTTCCCGCAGGTGGTCCAGCCGTACACGGTGTCCGGCAAGTCCATGAAGGTCGCCTACGTGGCGGTGTACAACAAGAAGTAGGGCCTTGTTCCCCCAGAGGTGGGGAGCCGCCACGCGCGGCTCCCCACCTCAGCTCAGCGGGGACCGGTGACCCGGCGGACGCCGTGGCTCGTGCGCACGTAGACGGGCCAGGCGTAGTAGGCGAGGAAGGCGTGCGGGTCGGAGGCGATCCGGCGCGTATAGCGGAGCAGCGCGTCGACGTAGAGCGACGAGTGGTTGTAGCGATAGAGCGCCGTCCGCAGATCGTTCGCTGCCCTGTTCGCCCGCAGGAAGTTGGCGGCGCCGAGGATGGCGTCGTGCGGGTCGTGGATGTTGCCGCCGAGCCCGTAGGCGCGCCAGGTCGCCGGCAGGAACTGCATCGGGCCCTGGGCGCCGGCGGTCGAGTCGTTGCGCACCGTGCCGAAGCGCGACTCGACGAAGTTGATCGCCGCGAGGGCGTTCCACGGCACGCCGAAACGCCGGCCTGCCTCCCGGTACCAGCGTAGGAGCAGGAGCGGCGCGGGCGGCCTGGCGATCCGCACGCGCGTCCGCGGCGGGTAGGGCGCAGTCAAGCGCAGGATGTCGCGCCGCGCGAGCACGTCGTCCCGCGCTGCCGGGACCGCGCGGGCGAGCCTCGGGCTCGTGGCGAGGAGGCGGACGATGCGCTCCTGATACAGCGCTTCGAGGCCTACCTCGCGCGGGATCGGGCCGCGGCCGCCCCAACGGTCGAGCGCGCTGTCGAGCTCGGTCGTCGTCCGGGCGTAGGCGGCGCGCAGGCCGGGGCCGTCCTGGGGGAGCGCGGCGTTCACGGGCGGCGCGGCGAGCGCCGCGAACGCGGCCAGAGTCGCAAGCGAATGCATTGCGGCACGGTAACGCGGCCCGGGGCCGATGACCCGGGCCGCGCGCCGTTCCGTCGCCGTCGCTACGGGATGAGCGGCGGACTCGCGTTCTGCGCGAGCTGAAGCGCCTGTTGCGGGAACCATGTTCCGGCGGCGGGGTCGACGATGCCGCCCCACTCGGGGTCGGTCGTGGAGCCGGCGATGCCACGGTTGCACTGCCCGTCCGACTCGCCGGGGATCTTCACCCAGAGATAGGCGTCGACGAGCCCGATCCCGGTATTTGCAGTCGGGTGCGTGCCGACGCCGCGACCGGGCGGGTTGCACCAGTCCTGGGCGTCCGGATACGAGACGCTCGGGTGCCAGAGCCCCTGGCCGTTACGGCTCGTGTCGACGACGAGGTGCGTCGTCGGGACGGCGGTGCCCATGGCGCCGTCGAACCACTCGTCCGTGTAGTGCCATGTGGACAGGTCGTTC
>JAWVFS010000361.1:0-15849 GCA_033855795.1 Solirubrobacteraceae bacterium
CCCTGGTTGCGGTAGTTCTTGGCGATCGAGACCACCAGGCGCAGGTTGGACTCCACCATCTTCTGCTTGGCGTCCAGGTCGCCGCGCTCGATGCGCTTCGCGAGATCGACCTCCTCCTGCGCCGTCAGCAGCCGCACCTTCCCGATGTCCTTGAGGAACAGCTGCAGCGAGTCGGTCGTCATGTCGGGCTTGAGGTCCAGCGTGGCCTTGGCTGCCCGGCGCCGGCCGCGCTTGTCCGGCGCGCGCTCGACCTGCGCGGCGGCGATCGCGGGGTCGACTTCCTCGACCAGCTCGATCTCCGCCTTCTCGAGGAAGCCGTGCAGCTCCTCGACGTCGGCCTCGTCCACGTCCAGCTCGGCCACCGCGGTGGCGACCTCGCCGTACGTGAGCACGCCGGTCTGCTGGCCCTTGACCAGCAGGCCCTTGATCTCTTCCAGTTCCTGAAGTTCTGTCACAGACATTTCGTTTCTCTTCCGGGGAAATCGCTCGCGCCGGCCCAGGGGCGTGCGCGGCGGGGACAAACCGTGCTCAAGTGAGGATTGGCGCTAAGTCCCCAACTCAAACATACGTTCCTATGATCTTAGGCGCTTCACTTTTTGAAGTCAACGACGTTCCCTGCAAACTCCGGCCTTTTGCTCAGAGCCGCCGCGCCCAATGCGTAGTGCGCCTGAAGTACTACGTCTAACGCGCGAATCCGTTTCAAGTTTCGGCGCGAATTTCGTCACCGGACAGGCGACCGCTCCGTCCGGAATGGTTTCGGCACCGGTCCATAGTCGCTTGAGCCGGCGGCGACGGCAACGCGCAGAGTGCGCGATCATGTCACGGCGATGAGCGCCGAGAAGCCAGACGCCGGCAACGGGACGGGTTCGGGCAAGGGCGGCGACGTCATGTCGTCCCTCCCGCGCACGCGCCCCCAGCGCCCCAGCCGCCGGCGCGCGAGCGGTCGCGCCGGCGACACCAAGGCCAAGTCCACACCGAGCGCGGCGGCCAAGCCCGCGGCCACGAAGGCGTCGCGCGCCCGCGCCAAGCCGTCCGCGAAAGCGACCCGCGCAGCGTCCGCACGCCCAAAGCCCCAGGGTGTCCGGCCCTCCGCCGCCACGGAGGCGGCCAGCAAGCCGCCGCCCAAGCGGCCCCCGAGCCCCCCGAGCGGCACCGACCTGGTCGGCACCGCCGTCCAGGCCGCCGGCGAGCTCGCCCAGCTCGGGCTGACGCTCGGGACCCGCGCGCTGCGGGACGCGGTGAAGCGGATTCCGCGGCCGTAGTAAACCGGGCGGCTACGCCGCCCTCGGGGCTTCGACTTTGCCGCGCTGGCTCGGGGCTCGTAAACAACGAGCCCTCGCCTGCCCCGGCCAGGTGACCGGGAGGCTTCGCCTCCCTCCGGGCCCCGGCAGCTCCGGGCCTGCAAACAGCAGGCCCTCCGCTGCGCGGGGCAGTTAGTACCGCTTCGCGGTAGTAGCGGTCGTCCGGGCTCAGCTCTAGCGACTAGCGACTAGCGACCAGCGACTGGTCCTGGCACGGCGTTGGTACCCTGCACGCCCCCATGGCCGTCCCCAAGCAGAAGCAGGCTCGTGCCCGCACGCGCAAGCGCCGGGCGCAGCACAAGATCGTCGCGCCCACGCTCAACGAGTGTCCGCAGTGCCACGCGCCGCGCCGCCCGCACCGGGTGTGCCCGAACTGCGGGACCTACGCTGGGCGCGAGGTGATCGCGCCCGCCGCGCACGATCACGACCACGACCACGAGTAGGAGGTCCCGACCATGACGGACCCGGTCACCGTCGCGGTTGACGCCAACGGTGCGGACCGCGGCGCCCGCGAGGTGGCGGCCGGTGCGGCCGCCGCGGCCGAACGCGGGACGCGCGTCCTCCTGTTCGGACCCGCCGCCGAGATCGGCAGCGTCCCGACCGGCGTCGAGGTGGTCGACGCCCCGGTGTCCATCGCCAAGGCCGCCGATCCCGCCCTCGCGGTGCGATCGACCCCCGACGCGTCGATCGTGCGCGCCGTCAAGGCCGTCGCAGGCGGCGAAGCGGACGCGCTGGTCTCCGGCGGCTCGACGGGCGCCGCGATCGCGGCCGGCGTGTTCAACATCAAGCGCGCCCGCGGGATCTACCGCCCGGCGCTGGCGCTGCCGATGCCCATCCCCGGTGCCCCGATCCTGTTGCTCGACGTCGGCGCCAACCTGCTGGCCCGACCCGAGCACCTTGTGCAGTTCGCCTTCATGGGCGCGGCGATGTCGCGCGCCGTGCTGGGCGTGGCGCGGCCGCGAGTCGCGCTGCTCTCCAACGGCGAGGAGGCGAGCAAGGGCACCGACGACGTCGTGGCCGCCCACGAGCAGCTGGCCGCCCGGGCGCCCACCGCCGACGACCTGGAATTCGTCGGCAACGTCGAGGGGACGCAGGTCACGACCGGAGCGGCCGACGTGATCGTCACCGACGGCTTCACCGGCAACATCGCGCTCAAGCTGCTCGAGGGCACCTCGGGCACGATCCTCGGCGCCGTCCGGGACGCGGCCACCTCGACGCCGCGAGCCAAGCTCGGCGGGCTGCTGCTGCGCCCGGCGCTGCGGCGGTTCCGCGACGAGATCGACCCCGAGGGGGCTGGTGGGGCCTACATGCTCGGGCTGCGACGGGTCGGCATCGTGGCGCACGGGCGCTTCACTCGGCACGGCTTCTCGCAGGCCATCGGCGTGGCCGAGCGGGCGGTCCGAGAACGGGCGGTGGAGCGCACCCAGGACCTGCTCGAATCGGCGGGTGCGCTGCGCTCGGCGCCGGTGTCCGAGCCCGCCGCTAGCTTGGGGTCCTCGCGATGAACCGCGAGGAGGTCCTGTCCCTGATTAGCAACCACCTCGCAGACGAGTTGGAAGTCGACGCCGCCCGCATCGGCGATACGACGCGGTTCAAGGAGGACCTCGAGGCCGACTCTCTCGACCTGTACACGCTCGTCCAGGAGCTGGAGGACAACTACGGCGTGCGGATCCCGGACGACCAGGCGGCGAGCATCCTCACCGTAGGCCAGGCAGCCGACTTCATCCTCGCCCACCAGCCCGAGCCGAGGCCCTGACTCCTGCATCGCCTCGCAGAGCTTCTCGACGATCTGCCGGAGGGCCTGGCCCGGCAGGTGTTCACGCACGCCTCGTGGACGGAGCGGCGGTCGGATTCCTACGAGCGCCTGGCCTTCCTGGGGGACAGCGTCCTGGGCCTGGCCGTGACCGACTACCTCTACCCGCGCTTCGAGGCCGAGCGCTTCGGCGCCGGACGACTGACGAAGCTGCGCGCCCAGACGGTGTCGGGGCGCTCGTGCAAGGCGGTGGCCGAGCGTCTGGGCCTGCCGGAGCGGCTCCTGGCGGCGGCGCCGCAGAGCACATCGCCGACCGCGCGGGCGCTGGTGGGCACCGAGCGCGTGCTCGCCTCGGTGATGGAGGCGGTGATCGGGGCGTGCTATTTGGCGTACGGGTTCGAGCGCACCGCGGCCGCGGTCGTCGAGGCCTTCGAGCCGCAGGTGCAGGAGGCCCTCGAGCACCCCGGCGACTCCAAGTCGGCGCTGCAGGAACTGCTCGCGCGGCGCGGCGCGTTGGTGGACTACACGGTCGTGAGCGAGGTGGGGCCTCCGCACGACCGCACCTTCGAGGTGGTGGCCACGGTTGCCGGGGAGGAGATCGGGCGCGGCTCGGGTCGCAGCAAGAAGGACGCCGAGCAGGCGGCGGCCACGATGGCGCTGCAGGCGCTCGAGGAGGCGTGACGGCGCGATGCATCTGAGGTCGCTGACCCTGAAGGGCTTCAAGTCCTTCCCGGACCGCACGCGTCTGGAGTTCGGCCCGGGCGTCAGCGTGGTGGTGGGCCCGAACGGGTCCGGGAAGTCGAACATCACCGACGCGGTGCTGTGGGCGCTCGGCGAGCAGTCCCCGCTGGCGGTGCGGGGCCAGTCGATGCAGGACGTCATCTTCGGCGGGGCGCGCGGCCAGCAGGCCCGCCCGCACGCCGAGGTGGAGCTGGTGCTCGACAACTCCGACAGCGCCCTCGAGGTCGACTGGTCGGAGATCTCGATTCTGCGCCGCCTTGACCGCACGGGCGAGGGCGAGTACCGCATCAACGGCGCGCGCTGCCGGCTCATCGACGTCGTCGAGGCGCTCTCCGACACCGGCCTGGGCAAGGAGATGCACTCGGTCGTCTCGCAGGGCCGCGTCGAGGCGGTCGTGTCCTCGCGCCCGCGCGATCGCCGCCTGCTCGTCGAGGAGGCCGCGGGCCTGGGCAAGCATCGCAAGCGGCGCCGCCGCGCCCAGCTCAAGCTCGAGCGCACGCAGGAGAACCTCGATCGCGCCCTCGACGTCGAGCGCGAGGCGCGCTCGCGGCTGCGGCCGCTCAAGCGCCAGGCCGAGGCGGCCGAGCTCCACGCCCGGATCGAGCGCCAGTCGCTCCAAACCCGCTGGGAGCTGGCTCGCGATGACGTGCGCGAGCGCCGAGCCGCGCTGGCCGAGGCCGAGGCCGAGGCCACCGAGGCGCGCGCCCGGCGCGACCAGGTGGACGCGGAGCTGGCCGGCGTCGCCGGGCGCCGCGAGGCCGCCGAGGAGGCCCTGGCCACGCGCGGCGAGCGCCGCGAGGCGCTCAGCGCCCGCAGCTTCGCCGTGCGCGCCGCGCACGAGCGGGTCGGCCTGCGGCTCGAGCAGGCGCGGGTCACCGCCGCCGCCCTGGCCGACCGGGTCGCCGGCGGGCGGGCGCGGCTGGAGGCACTCGAGGCCGAAGCGGCCGGGGACGGCGGCGACCACGGCGACGACTCTCGCCTGGCCGCCCTGTCCGCCGAGCTGGAGGAGCTCGAGCGCGCCCGCGCCGTGGCGCTGGACGAACAGCTCGCCGGGCTGGAGGACGAGCGCCGCGAGGCCGAGGGCGCGCTGGAGCGCGCCGAGGCCGCGTTGGCGGCCCGCCGCGAGGCCGTCGCCGCGGCCGAGGCGGAGGCCGGGCGTCGCCGAGCGGCCGCGCGCGAGGCCGAGGGCGCGGCCGAGGCGGCCCGCCGCGACGCGGCGCGGGTGGCCGGCGAGCTGGCCGCCGTGGACCAGTTCCTGAGCGACGGCGGCGGCGCGTCCTGGATGGGCGAGGACGGCGCGCTGGCCGACCGGCTCGAGGTGGCTGCGGGCTACGAGCCGGCGGTCGCCGCCGCGCTCGGCGGCCGCCTGGCCGCGACCGTCGCCCCCGACCGGCCCGGCGGCGGCGCGCTGCTCGACCGCGCGGGCGAGGAGGGTGGCAGCGTCCTGGTCGCCGGCGCCGACGCCCGGACTCGTGGCGCCCCGCCCGCGACGGGAGCCGAACCGCTGCTCGACCACGTGGAGGGCCCGGCCGCCGCCCTCGGGCTGCTTTCGGACGCGTGGGTCGTCGAGCGCCTCGACGACGTGTCCGACGACTTCCGCGGCATCGCCGTCACCCGCGCCGGCCGCGCCTGGCTGGGCGCCTCGCGCGAGCTGCGGCAGGTGCCCGCCGGCGGGCGCGAGCGCCGCCTGGCCGAGCGCAACCGCCGCCGGCGGCTGCAGGCCGAGCGCGACGCGGCCGCCGGCGCCGAGCGCGCCGCCGGCGCCGCCGCGGAGGACGCTGCCGCCGCGGCGACCGCGGCCGACGTGGCGCTGCGCGAGACGCAGGACGCCGGCCGCGAGGCCCAGCGCGCGCGCGACCTCGCCGCCGAGACGGCACGGCGCGCGGCGTGGCTGATCGAGCAGCGACGGCAGGCCCCGGACGAAGGGCCGACCGCGGTGCGCCGCGCCCAGCTCCAGGCCGAGCTCGACGCCGAGCACCGGCTCGCCGAGCGCGCGGAGCGCATCCGCGAGCAGCGCCGCGCCCGGCTCGCCGCGCAGCGCGAGCGCCTGGCCCTCGACGAGGCGCTGGTGCCGGCGGCCGCCGGGCTCGCCGACGCCCTCGACGAGGTGGCGGCCGCGCTGGCGGATCACGCCGCCGCGCTGCACGCAGAGCTCGAGGCCGACCGTGCGGGCGGGGACGAGGTGGCCGGCGAGCTGCGCCGGTGCGCCGCGGAGGAGGCCCGCCTCCAGGGTGATCTGCGCACGCGGGGCGAGCGGGTGACGACAGCCGAGGTCACGGCCCAGCAGGTCCGCGACCACGCCGCCGAGGCGGAGGCCGAGCTCGGCGATCTTGGCGGCCGGCTCGAGCTGGCTCCCGAGGCCGCCGACGAGGCGCTCGAGCCCGAGCAGCGCGAGGCGCTGGCGGCTCGCATCGAGCGCCTGGCGCGACGGCGTGAGCAGCTCGGACCGGTGAACCCGCTCGCCGGGCGGGAGTACGAGGAGGCGCGCGAGTACGTGGACGGGCTCGAGGCCCAGCGGCGCGACCTCGAGACGGCGATGCGCGAGCTGGAGTCCCTGATCGCCGAGACCGACCGCCGCATCCGCGTTGCCTTCGAGACGACCTTCGAGGCCACCGCAAGGAACTTCGAGGAGGTCGTGGGCCAGCTCTTCCCCGGCGGCCGCGGCCGCCTGCGGCTGGTGAGCGAGGATCGCGGCCCGCGGCCGGTCCTCGGCGGCGCGCCGGTCGGCCAGGACGGCGACGGTGACGGGACGGCTGAGGATGCGGGCGCTGAGCGCGCGGAGGACGAAGCGGAGGAGCTCGGCGTCGAGATCGAGATGACCCCGGCCGGCAAGTCGATGAAGCGGCTGTCGTTGCTGTCGGGGGGCGAGAAGTCGCTGACCGCCCTGGCCTTCCTGTTCGCGATCTTCCTCGCGCGCCCGTGCCCCTTCTACGTGCTCGACGAGGTCGAGGCCGCGCTCGACGATCTGAACATCGACCGCTTCCTCACGCTGCTGCGCCGCTACTCCGGCGACGCGCAGTTCATCGTGGTCACACACCAGAAGCGCACCATGGAGGCCGCCGACACGCTGTACGGCGTCTCGATGGGGGACGACGGGGTCTCCAAGGTCATCTCGCGCCACCTGCCGCGCGAAGAGGCCGCGCCGGCCGCCGACGCGGCCTAGGCCGGGCGCGGTGCCCGTAACCTGGTCAGACGCCGCCGACGAGGTCATCGGCGGCGACCTCACGGCGGGTGTCGCGTACGTGACGCCGGCGGGCGGGGCGGTCGTGACCGCGGTGGCGCCGATCGGACTGCGCGACCGCGAGGCCGGGACAGTGACGTTCACGACGTCACTCGGCTTCGGGCGCAAGCTCGACCGCCTGCGCCGGGAGCCGCGCATGGCGCTCGCCTACCACGCCCGCGACCACGGTTTCTCCGAGCGCCCCGAGTACGTGCTCGTCCAGGGCCGCGCGACGATCGTCGAGGAGCCCGACCGCGACTACCTCGAGAGCGTGGTGCAGCCGGCAGCGGAGCGGTTCATGGGGCCGCCCAAGCGCGGCGTGTTCTGGGACCGCTGGCTGTCGGCCTACTACGCCGACCGCGTCCCCGTCCACGTGGACGTCGAGCGGGTCGTCGTGTGGCCCGACCTGCGCTGCGCCGGCGAGCCGGAGGTCTTCGGCACGCCCCTGCCGGCCGAGCCCGCGCCACCGCAGTCGCCGCCGAAGAAGGGCGCGGGGCCGCGCGTCGAGGTCGAGGCCGCCCAGCGCAAGCTCGCCGCCCTGCCCCACGGCCTGCTCGCCCACCTGCAGGCCGACGGCTACCCGGTCGTCCTCCCAGTGAGCATCGGGGCCCCCGGCGCGGCGGGCATCACGCTGAATGCCGCCGACCGCGTGCTCCCGCCCGGCGGGCGGCGCGCCGGTCTGCTCGCGCACGACTACCGGCCGAAGCTCATCGGCCTCGGAGCTCGCCAGCACACCGGCTGGCTGCAGGACGGCGTCTACGCGCCGCACACGGAGAGCGGGTTCAAGGCGCCGGCCAACAAGACGTTGCTGCTGCTCGGCAACGGCTACCTGGCCCGCCGCGGGCTCAAGCGCGCCCGCAGGGAGCGCGCTCAGGGGCTCACAGCGCCTTCGTGAACCAGTGCGCGGCGTAGGGGTTCCCGTTGTAGTCGGGAACCTCGAGGTAGCCGAGCGCGCGGTACATCGCCAGTGCCTCTGGCTGGCCCGACGAGGTATCGAGCACCACGTGGCGGTGGCCCGCCGCCCGCGCCGCGTCCTCCAGCGCCGCCAGCAGGCGGCGCCCCAGGCCGCGGCGTCGCGCTCCCGGCGTGACCCACATGCGCTTGATCTCGGCGCCCTCGGGTCGGGATTTGTAACCGCCACAGGCCACGGCCTCGCCATCGACGTAACCGACGAGGAAGCTTCCCCGCGGCGGAGCCATTTCGTCAGGGGCGGCCTGCGGCCCCCGCGACTCGTCGAACTCGCCCAGGCGGACCCGCAGGTCGGCCAGGTAGGCCTCGAGCAGCGTCCGGGCGGCGGGCGTGTCGGCTCGCTCGACGCGGAATTCGGGCCCGGACACGCTGATATCGTCGCCGATCGCTGTGGCCCGCGACTGGCAGGACCTGTTCGTCACCAACGCGGAGCCCGCCGCCGCGGACGATGCCGAGCCCGCTCGCGAGGAGGAGCGCCGCGGCTTCTTCCGCCGCCTTCGGGACAACATGTCCAAGACCCGTCAGGCGATCTCCGCCGAGGTCTCCTCGACACTGTTCGACGAGCTCGACGCCGAGACGTGGGAGCACCTGGAGGAGGCGCTGATCCACGCGGACGTGGGCGCGCGGACGACGGCGCAGGTGGTCGAGCGCCTGGAGCGGGAGGCGGAGGCCGGCGATCTGGACGGGCCGGCATTGACCGCCCGGCTCACGGAGCTCCTGGCCGACCTGGCCGCACCGACCGACCCGGGGGCCGACCGCATCAGCCTGCTCGAGCAGCCCACGGTGCTGCTCGTCGTCGGGGTCAACGGCACCGGGAAGACCACGACGATCGGCAAGCTCGCGTGGCATTTGCGGCACACCCTGGATCGCAGCGTCGTCATCGGCGCGGCCGACACGTTCCGGGCCGCCGCCGTCGAGCAGCTCGAGCACTGGGCGGAGCGCGCCGGGTGCTCGTTCGTGCGCGGCGCGCCCGACGCCGACCCAGGATCGGTCGCGTTCGACGCCGTCGCCACCGCGCGACGGGAGGGGGCGGACGTCGTGATCGTCGACACCGCCGGGCGCCTGCACACCCAGGACGAGCTGATGGCCGAACTGGGCAAGGTCGCGCGCGTCATCGACAAGCAGCTTCCGGGTGCCCCGCACGAGACGCTGCTGACGATCGACGCCACCACCGGGCAGAACGGTGTGCGCCAGGCGCGAATGTTCGACGAGGCGGTGCCGGTGTCGGGAATCGTGCTGACCAAGCTCGACGGGACGGCCAAGGGCGGTATCGCGCTGGCGATCGCGGGAGAGCTCGGGATACCGGTGAAGCTGATCGGGGTCGGCGAGGCGCTCGAGGACCTGCGGCCCTTCGATCCAGGGGATTTCGCCCGCGCGCTGCTGAGTTGAGCGGGTAAGCTCGGCGCGCCCTATGACCTGGACGGTCTGGATCATCGCCGCCGTGGTGCTCGCGGTGGGTGAGATGCTCACGCTGAGCTTTTTTCTCGCGCCCTTCGCCGGCGGCGCGCTGCTCGCTGCGCTCGTCTCGGCCGTCGGCGGTGGGCTGATCGCCTCGTGGGCGGTCTTCGCCCTCACCTCGCTGCTGCTCCTGCTGGTGGTGCGGCCGATCGCGCGTGCGCACCGCAAGCAGCCGGCGCAGCTGCGCACGGGTACCGCCGCCCTGGTCGGGGGCAAGGGGACCGTCGTCGAGCGCGTCGCCAACCTCGAGGCCGTCGGCGCCATCCGGCTCGACAACGGCGAGGTGTGGACGGCTCGGTCCTACGACGAGGACCGCACCTTCGACATCGGCGAGCGCGTGGAGGTCATCCAGATCCGCGGCGCCACCGCCCTGGTCCATGACTAGCACGCCGAACCCCAACCTCAGGGAGGACTCATGGCAGGACTGATCGTGCTCATCGTCGTCGCGGTGTTCTTCATCTTCGTGGCCGCGCGAACGGTTCGGATCATCCCGCAGGCGCGAGCCGGGATCGTCGAGCGCCTCGGGCGCTACCAGCGGACCCTGAACCCGGGGCTGACGATCCTCGTCCCGTTCATGGACCGGCTCAAGCCGCTGATCGACCTGCGCGAGCAGGTGGTCGCCTTCCAGCCCCAGCCGGTGATCACCGAAGACAACCTCGTTGTCCAGATCGACACCGTCCTCTACTTCACCGTCACCGATCCGAAATCGGCGACGTATGAGATCGCCAACCCGCTCCAGGCGATCGAGCAGCTCACGGTCACGACGCTGCGCAACGTGATCGGCTCCATGACGCTGGAGGAGACACTGACCTCGCGCGACAACGTCAACCAGCAGCTGCGCGTCGTCCTCGACGAGGCCACCGGCAAGTGGGGTATCCGCGTCAACCGCGTGGAGATCAAGTCCGTGGATCCGCCCGGCTCGATCCAGGAGGCAATGGAGAAGCAGATGCGCGCCGAGCGGGACCGCCGCGCCGCGATCCTCACCGCCGAGGGCGTCAAGCAGTCCGCGATCCTGACCGCCGAAGGCGAGAAGCAGTCGGCGGTGCTGAAGGCCGAGGGCGCCAAGACCGCGGCGATCCTACGGGCCGAGGGCGACTCCAAGGCGATCGGGACGGTGTTCCAGGCGATCCACGACGGCCGCCCCGACCAGGAGCTGCTCAGCTACCAGTACCTGCAGATGCTGCCGCAGCTCGCGCAGGGGCCGGCGAACAAGATCTTCGTGATCCCGTCCGAGTTCACCCAGGCGCTGGGAAACATCGGCCAGGCGATCCAGGGTCGGGGCGGCGGGGGGGACGGGCCGCCGGCTCCCCCGCGGCCGTGATGGACGCCCACACCGCCCCCCGCTTCGAGGCTGCGGCGCTGGTCACCATCGATGTACAGCGCGACACGCTCGACGGGCGGCCGCTCGAGATCCCGGGGACGTCGGCCGCGCTGCCCGCGATGGTGGCGCTCGCCGACGCGTTTCGCCGGGCCGGCCGGCCCATCGTCCACGTCGTGCGGCTGTACCGCGAGGACGGAGCCAACGTCGACCTGTGCCGTCGCGAGCTGGTCGAGGGCGGCGCCCGGATCCTGGCGCCGGGCGACGAGGGCGCCGAGCTGGCGCCCGGACTGGCGCCGAACGGCGCGCCCGGCCTCGATTCGAACATGCTGCTGGCGGGCGGGCTGCAGCCGCTCGGCGCGGCCGAATGGGCGATGTACAAGCCGCGCTGGGGCGCCTTCTACGAGACCCCGCTCGAGGATCACCTGCGGGGGCTCGGCGTGGACACGCTCGCCGTCTGCGGGGCGAACTTCCCCAACTGCCCGCGCACCTCGATCTACGAGGCCAGCGAGCGCGACTTCCGCGTGGTCGTCGCGCCCAACGCGGTATCGGGCACCTACGAGCGCGGCCTCGCCGAGCTCGAGGGGATCGGCATCGCGCTGATGGACACGGCCGCTCTGGCCGAGGCGACGCTCGGGGCGCGCGCGGTCGCCGGGTAGCCTCAGGGGTCGCCCATGTTCGACTCCCTCTCGGAGAAGCTCCAGGAGACCCTGACCGACGTCCGCCAGCGCGGGACGCTGACCGAGGACGACGTCGACAAGGTCATGCGCGAGATCCGGCTCGCGCTGCTGGAGGCCGACGTCAACTTCAAGGTCGTCAAGTCGTTCACGGCGTCGGTGAAGGAGCGCTGCCTGACCGAGGAGGTCATCGGCCACCTCAACCCCGGCCAGCAGGTGATCAAGATCGTCGACGAGGAGCTGACCACCCTGATGGGCGGCGCCGGCGCGGGGATCACGTTCTCTCCCCGCCCGCCGACCGTGATCCTGATGGCCGGGCTGCAGGGCTCGGGCAAGACGACCGCAACGGCCAAGCTCGCGCGGTACCTGCACGCGGAGCACTCCTCCTCGGTCGCGGTCGCCGCGTGCGATGTCTACCGGCCCGCGGCCGTCGAGCAGCTCGTGAAGGTCGGCGGGCAGGCCGGCGCCGAAGTCTACGAGCGCGGGACGGACGCCGACCCCGTCGAGATCGCCACCTGGGCGCGCGACCGCGCGACCGAGCAGGGCAAGGACGTGCTGATCGTGGACACATCGGGCCGCCTGCACGTGGACAAGAAGCTGATGGACGAGCTGGCGGCCATCAAGAAGGCGATCGTCCCCCACAGCGTCCTCCTGGTGGTCGACGCCATGACGGGCCAGGACGCCGTCAACGTGGCCCAGGAATTCGGCGCCGTCGCGCCCTTCGACGGGGTGGTGATGACCAAGCTCGACGGCGACGCCCGCGGCGGCGCGGCGCTCTCGGTCAAGGCCGTCACCGGCAAGCCGATCCTGTTCGCCTCGACCGGCGAGAAGCTCGACCAGTTCGAGCGCTTCCACCCCGACCGGATGGCCCAGCGGATCCTCGGCATGGGCGACGTCCTCACGTTCATCGAGAAGGCCGAGTCCCAGGTGGACGCCGACGAGGCGGCGGAGATGGAGCGCAAGCTGCGCAAGGCCGAGTTCACGCTGGAGGACTTCCTCTCCCAGATGAAGCAGGTCCGCCGCATGGGCCCGCTCAGCAACCTCCTCGGGATGATCCCCGGCATGGCCGGCGCCAAGGAGCTGCGCGGCCTGAAGATCGACGAGCGCGAGCTGGACCGGATCGAGGCGATCATCCTGTCGATGACCCCGGAGGAGCGCCGGCGCCCGGAGCTGATCAAGGGCTCGCGGCGGCTGCGAATCGCCCGCGGCTCGGGTACCAACGTGCAGGCGGTCAACCAGCTCGTCAAGCAGTTCCACCAGATGCGCAAGATGATGAAGCGGCTGGGGGAGGGCAAGATGCCGGACCTCGGAGCGCTGATGCGGCAGGCGAGATGAGTGAGTCGTCAGTCGTCAGTCCTCGGTCGTCAGAAGCTGGGCCCCGACCCTTACAACTGACGACTGACGTCTGACGACTGACGACTGAACCCTTGTAGCCGCTACTCTTCTCGGCCGCATGTCTGTCCGACTCAGGCTCACCCGCATTGGCGGCAAGAAGGATCCGATCTGGCGCGTCGTCGTCGCCGACCAGCGCTCTCCGCGCGACGGTCGCGTGATCGAGACCGTGGGCCGCTACAACCCGCAGACCGACCCGTCCACCGTCTCGCTCGACGAGGATCGCGTGCGCGCCTGGCTGGCGCGTGGCGCCCAGCCCACCCCGACGGTGCGCAAGCTGCTCAAGATCCAGGGCATCCAGCCCTCCGGGCGGTAACGACCCCGCGGGCCGCGGCGGGGCCGCGCGATGAAGGAGTTGCTCGAGTACCTGGCCAAGGCGCTCGTCGAGGAGCCCGACGCCGTCGAGGTCGAGCAGTTCGAGGAGGACGACGGCACCGTGGTGCTCGAGCTGTCGGTCGCCGACGACGACTACGGCAAGGTGATCGGGCGCGGTGGACGAACCGCCGCGGCGCTGCGGACCGTCGTGAAGGCCGCCGCGGTGCGGGAGAACCGCCGTGTCCTCGTCGACATCGTCGACTGAGGGCATCGTGGCCGGCCGCGTCGGGCGCCCGCACGGGCTCGACGGCTCGTTCCACGTGATCCGGCCGCGCCCCGACCTGCTGGCCGAGGGTGCCGTGCTCGAGGTCGCCGGCGCCTCCCGCGAGGTGGTGCGTCGCGCGGGCACCGACCAGCGGCCGATCCTGCGGCTCGACGGGTGCGAGGACCGCGACGCCGCCGAGGAGCTGCGCGGGGAGGATCTGCGGGTGCGGCGGGCCGACGCTCCCGCCCGCGAGCCGGGCGAGTACTGGGCCGAGGAGCTGGAGGGCTGCCGCGTCCAGGACGGCGAGGTCGTGGTCGGCGTCGTGCGCCGGCTCGTGGCGCTGCCGTCCTGCGAGGCGCTGGAGGTGGCGCGCGAGGACGGCACCGACCTGCTCGTGCCGCTCGTGCGCGACGCCGTCCGCACGGTGGATCCGGCCGCGCGCCGGATCGACGTCGACCTGCGCTTCCTCGGCGCGAACTGATGGACATCGACGTCTTCACGCTGTTCCCCGAGGCGTTCGACTGGTTCGCCGGCCAGCGCCATGTCCGCAATGCCGCGGCCCGCGGGATGCGCCTGGAGTGCGTCTCCTACCGAGACCACACCCCGCTCTCGGGAGGCCAGGTCGACGACACGCCCTTCGGCGGCGGAGCCGGGATGGTCCTGCGCGTGGACGTCGTCGACGCCGCCCTGCGCGCCCGCTACGGCCGCGACCCTGTCGAGCTGCACGGGCAGCGGCGGTTCGTCGCACTCACCCCCGGCGGGCGCCTGCTGGACGACGAGCTGGCCTCCGAGCTGGCGGCCGAGCGTGCGCTGACGCTGCTGTGCGGCCGCTACGAGGGCTTCGACGAGCGCATCGTCGAGCACCTCGCCACCGACGCCGTGTCCATCGGGCGCTACGTCCTGTCGGGCGGCGAGCTGGCCGCGATGGTGCTCTGCGACGCGGTGATCCGCAAGCTCCCCGGGTCGCTCGGGGACGAGACGTCGGCGGTGGAGGAATCCTTCAGCCCGGCGCTGGAGGGCGCGCCCGAGTACCCGCACTACACGCGTCCGGCCGAATTCCGGGGCTGGGCGGTGCCCGACGTGCTCCTGTCAGGGCACCACGGCCGGATTCGCGAGTGGCGCCTGGAGCAGGCGCGACGCCGCGGGAGCGGCGAGGCGAAACCGCTACGATAGGCGGCCGCGCCGGGCCCCGGGTCCCGCGCTTCTTTTTGCCATGAGCAGCGTGATCGAAAGCCTCGAGCGCGCGCAACTGCGCCGCGTGCCGGACTTCGCCCCGGGCGATCGCGTGCGCGTGCACTTCCAGGTCGTGGAGGGCTCGCGCCGCCGGACCCAGGTGTTCGAGGGCGTGGTGCTCAAGCGCCAGGGCCACGGCGTTCGGGAGACCTTCACCGTGCGCAAGCAATCGTTCGGCGTGGGCGTGGAGCGGACGTTCCCGGTCCATTCGCCGAAGATCGAACGCATCGAGATCGCCGCGCGCGGCGATGTGCGCCGCGCCAAGCTCTACTACCTCCGCGAGCGTGTGGGCAAGCGCGCGCGGGTGCGGGAGCGCCGGGCGGTCGGGGCCGAGGAGGTCGTCGAGGGCGGGCTGCTCCACGCCCCCGAGGAGCCGCCGGTCGGGGACGGCGAGATGCCGGCCGACGACGAGGCGCCACGCGAGGGCGAGGTCCAGGCGGCCGCCGAGGCGGAGGCCGAGGAGGCCGAGAAGGCGGAGGGTGAGGGCGAAGCGCAGCCGGCCGCCGAGGGCGAGGCCTCCGAGCAACCCGCGGACGATGCCGCCGAGGAGGCGGCGCCGGCCGACGGCGATGGCGAGCGCGAGTGAGCGTCACCAAGGCCAAGAAGAAGAAGTCGACCTCGAGCTCGCTCCTGGAGCTCGTCCTGATCGTGGCCACGGCGCTCGCGCTGGCGCTGGGCATCCAGGCCTTCCTGGTCAAGCCCTACCGGATTCCGAGTGAGTCCATGGAGCCCACGCTGCAGGTCGGCCAGCGCGTGCTGGTCAACCGCATCGGCACGCGCTTCTCGGACCCGAGCGTGGGGAAGATCCTCGTCTTCCACCCGCCGAAGGGCTCGGAGGACAACCGCTGCGGCGTCCCGCCCGTCCCGGGCCGCGCGTGCGCGGCGCCGACAAAGGGGCGCTCCGACGTCAACTTCATCAAGCGGGTGGTCGGCGTCCCCGGCGACACGATCGCGATCCGCGACGGACATGTGATCCGCAACGGCAAGCTTCAGACCGAGAAGTTCATCAAGCCCTGCACCGGCGGCGAGGAGTGCAACTTCCCGCGGCCGATCCACGTGCCCAAGGACGAATACTTCATGATGGGGGACAACCGTGGCTCCTCGGACGACAGCCGCTTCTGGGGGCCGGTCCCGAAGAAGAGGATCATCGGCGCGGCGTTCGCCACCTACTGGCCGCCGGGTCGCATCGGTCTCCTCTAGCGGTCGC
>JAWVFS010000362.1:0-7338 GCA_033855795.1 Solirubrobacteraceae bacterium
CGATCTCCCGGCGGCCGCGCAGGGCGTGCGGGGCCCGATCGGGCTCGGGTTCCGGGTCCCGCTGCTCGTCGTCTCGCCCTTCAGCCGCGGCGGCTTCGTGTGCTCGGACGTGTTCGACCACACCTCCACCCTGCGCTTCCTCGAGACCCGGTTCGGCTGCGAGGTGCCCAACCTGTCCGCCTGGCGGCGATCGGTGACCGGCGACCTGACCTCAGCCTTCAACTTCCTCGCCGCGCCCGACCGGTCCGTGCCGGCCCTGCCCGCGGTGTCGCCCACGGACTCCCGGGTGACCGGCGGCAACTGCGCGATCGAGCCGGCGACCCTCGGCGGCGCGCCGCTCCCTCCCTACCCGGTCCCGCCCAACTCGATGCCGCGCCAGGAGCCGGGCCGCCCGCGCCGGCCGAGCGGATGCGGCACCGGCGCCACCGCCCAGGACGCCACGCGCATCCGGCTGGCCGTCTCCCCGAGCCGCGTCAAGCCGCGGCGCCGCCGGCGCTTCGCGTTCCGTGCCACCGTGCGCTCCAACGGCCGCACCCAGCCCGTCCGCGGGGCGCTGGTCCGCTTCGGCGACGGCCGGGCGCGGACCGACCGTCGCGGGCGCGCCACGATCGCTCGCCGCCTGCGTCGGTCCGGCAACTACGTGGCGCGGGCGACCAAGCGCGGGCTGCGCATCGGCCGCGCGATCGTCCGCGCCCGCCGGCGCGCCCGTCGGTAGGCCTGGCCCGAGCGCTTCCAACCGTCAGACGAGGAAGGCGTCGGCGAGCCGGTGCACGAGCCCCGGCAGGCGGTCGGCTCCCTTGGCGGCCTCGCGCTGGCGTTCCGCGCCCCCCTCGGTCGCCAGCCGTCGCACGTCGGCCAGCTCGATCGTGCAGCCAAGCGCCTCGGCGTGCGGGGCGCACGCCTCCGCCAGCGCGTCAACGCCCTCGGCAACCGCCACGCGCCGCCGCCGCCACGGGTCGATCAACTTCGCGTCCGCGCCGTCGCGGGCGGCCAGGAAGCGGTTCTCCTCCAGCAGTTCGGGCGTCTCCACGCGTTCGCCCGGCGGCGTCGCGGCCTCAACCTCCAGGCGTGCCAGGCACTGCACGAGCGCGGCCAGCGCCGCGCTGTCCTCGACGCCGATCTGAGCGTCCATGATGCGGACTTCGACGGTGCCGAACCGCGGCTGTGGGCGGACGTCCCACCACAGGAAGGTCGGCTCGGGGAACGCGTCGCAGGAGATCAGGAGGTCGACCGCGGCGACGTAGTCGGCGTAGTCGGCGAAGGCCCGCGGGATCCCGACGCGTGGGAAGGCCTGAAAGAGCGGGGTTCGAGTGGAGGCCAGGCCCGTGTCGCGCCCCTGCCAGAACGGCGAGTCGGCAGACAGCGCGAGCAGCAACGGAAGGTGCGCTCGCAGTCGGTTGGTCGCGCGGATCGCGTCCTCCGGATCGGAGATGCCGACGTGGACGTGCAGCGCAAACGTCGGTTCGCGGCGAGCCAGCTCGCGCATCGAGCCGTACACCTCCTGGTGGCGCTCGCCCGCCGACACCATGGTGTCGTGCCAGGTGGCGAACGGATGGGTGCCGGCCGAGGCGGCGCGCAGTTCCCAGTGGCTCAATGCGTCGACCAAGCCGGCCCGCAGCTCGCGTAGCTCCGAGGCCGCGGCGCCCACGTGGTCGTGGACGCCCGTGGCCAGCTCCAGCGCCGACGTGTGGGTCTCGGCGCTGACGTGTGACCGCAGATCGGGTGCGAGCGAGGCGAGCAGCGAGTCCACCGGGTGCGTGAGCGACCAGCCGTGGGCCTCGAGCAACATCACCTCCTCCTCGATGCCGACGGTGTAGGGACGCGCCGGGTCGCCCTGCCACTCCGCCCACCGCGGAAGCGTCGTCGATGTCGCGCTCATGCCGTCTGGCGCTCGCGCACGGTCGCGTGCTCGCGCGCCGCCGCCACGAAGGAAGGAAACAGGCGCGCGTGACCGCCGCCCAGGTCGACGAGCCCCTCGGCGTGCCACTGGACGCCGAGGATGTACCGGGCCGAAGGGGCCTCGATCGCCTCGATCACCCCGTCGGGCGCCCAGGCCACGGCGCGTAGGCCCTCGCCGAGCTCGTCCACGCCCTGGTGGTGGAACGAGTTGACGCGGGTTTCGGTCAGGCCCAGCACGTCGCCGACGCGAGAGCCGTCCTCGATGCGCGCAGCGTGCGTGGGGTGTGAGCCCGAGTCGCGCTGACGGTGCTCGATCGACCCGTCGGTGATGTCGGGGAGATGCTGGTGCAGGGTGCCGCCCCGCGCGACGTTGAGGATCTGGGCGCCCCGGCAGACCGCGAGGATGGGGAGGCCGCTGCTGTCGGCCCGGCGGGCCAGCGCGAGCTCGAAGGTGTCGAGCTGGGGCCAGGTCGGCCCCAGCCGGGGATTGGGCTCGGCCCCGTAGAGCGTGGGGTGGATGTCCGGCCCTCCGGGGAGGCAGAGGCCGTCGAGGTCGTCGAGGAGCTCGTCGGCACCCGCGTGCAGCACCGGCGGCAGCACGATGGGCAGCCCGCCCGCGGCGTCGATGGCGCGGACGTAGCTCATGCCCAGCACCATCTCGCGCCGTGGTGGCTCGCCCTCCGGCGCGGGGTCCGAGCGAGCGGTGGGGCGCTCCTCGGAGGTGGAGATCCCGATCAGCGGCCGCCGGCTCATTGCAGCACCCATGTGTCCTTGGCGCCGCCGCGCTGCGACGAGTTGACGACGAGAGACCCCTCATCGAGCGCCACACGTGTGAGGCCGGCGCAGACCACGGCGTCCTCCCCGGGTACCGAGATCACGAAGGGCCGCAGGTCGACGTGGCGCGGGGCCAGGCGCCGGCCGACGACCGTCGGGTGGCACGACAGCCGGACCATCTCCTGAGCCACGCACTGCGTGGGTTCGCTGCGCACGAGCGCCGCGGCGCGCCGGCGATCGCCGTCGGTCGCATGGGCACATACCACCACGCCGCGGCCGCCGTAGCCACCACGCGGCTTGACCACCAGCTCGCCGATCCGGTCCAGCACACGCGCGCGGGTGTCCGGCGAGGTGACGTCGTAGGTCCGCACGCCGCGGATCAGCGGCTCCTCGCCCAGGTAGTGGCGCACCATGTCGTCGACGTAGGCGTGGGCGAGCTTGTCGTCGGCGACCCCCGCGCCGAATGCGTTCGCGCAGGTCGCCTGGCCCGCCTGCAGCGGGCCGAGGACGACCTCGGCGAGCGCCGTCAGCGCCCCGTCGGGACGCGTCAACCGGGATTCGCTGGTGCGGCGATAGACGACATTCGCCGGACGGGCACGCCGCTCGCCGTGGGGCCGCGCCCAGAGGCGATTCCCGCGGGCGCGTAGGTCGCGCCGCGTCACGAGGGGGACACCCAGCGCCGCGGACAGCGCGCGGTGCTCGAAGAAGGCCGGGTCCTCATCGCCGTCGGAGAGCAGCACCGGCGCGGGATCCTGGCCGGTGGGCGCGGCGGCCGCGAGGGCGCCTGCGAGCGCGGCGATGGCGCCGTCGGGGGAGGCCGAGACCTCGAGCTTCTGCGCCGGGTGCGCCGCGGCGACCGCGTCCCGGGTGGCGGCCGCATACGCGAGGCCGGACGGGGTACGCACATTGTCCTCGAGCACGCGGAAGTCGCCTCCCGGCTCCCGCACGACGTCGAGGCCCGCCACCAGCACCGGTTGGGCGGGGGACGGCGGGATCTCGGCCGCCAGCGCCTCCAGGTGGGGCGCGGTGTCGATCAAGTGCTCGGGCACGACGCCGGCGGCGACGATCTCCCGCGGCCCGTAGACGTCGGCCACGAACGCGTTGAGGGCGCGCGTGCGCTGCACCAGCGCCGACGACAACGAGCGCCATTCGTCCGCGGGCAGGATCCTCGGGATCGCGTCCACGTGGAAAGGCGTGAAGCCGTCGGCACCCCCGAACCGCACGCCGCGCCGCTCGAGGTCGCCGCCGATCGCGGCGGTCAGGGCGGTCAGATCCGTGCCCGCCAGCGCGGCGAGCATCCCGACGTAGTGGGGCCGCGGCGAGCCGCGTGCGGCAAAGGCCTCGTCATAGGCGTCCGGTGCCGGCACGTAGGCACCGGTCGCCGGGAAGGGCGACGCGGTGGCGACCATGCCTCGAGTGTAGGCTGGCGGCGCCGCCGTTCCCAATGGCCCTGCGGTCGAGTCAGGGCCGATCGGATCTGCCATCCGGTCCAGGCCGAGGAGACGCGCGCTTCTAGGAGAGGGCGTCCCAGGCCTTCAGCGAAGGCAGCGGGTCGACCGTGTGGCCGCCGTTCCACCACGCGCCCTGCCACACCTCGAAATGGAGGTGGCACACCGAGGCGTCGCCGGTCTCGCCGACGTAGCCGATCAGCTGGCCCGTGTACACGCGCTGACCGGTGTGGACCAGCGGCGCGTTGCGCAGGTGCATGTACACGTTGTCGTACGTGCTGCCGGTTCCGTGGATCACGACCGCGTTGCCGCCGGCGCCCTCGTAACCCGCTTCGACGACCTTCCCACCGCGCGCGGCGACGAGCGGTGTGCCGCACGCGGCCAGCACGTCCTGGCCCGCGTGGGCGTGGCCGGAGCGCGGCGCGCCGTAGCGGTTCTCGGCTGTCCCGTAATTGTGGGCGCCGCGGATCGGGAAGATGTGCTGGAGGTACATGAAGGAGTCGGCCACGCTCGGCGCCCCGCTCTGGGCGGTGCGCGCCCCCGCAGTGGCGTTCGGCGGCGCCGTGGGGGAGCTCGCGGCGTCCCCGGTGAACACCTGGAACTGGAACCGCGAGTCGCCGACCGTCGGGCTGCCCTTCCACTCGATCGTCTGGGTGGTGCCGGGGGTGACGCTGGCCGGGCCCCAGGACTGCACGACCGAGCCGTCCGCCACCTTCACGAGGTCGATGCGAACCGGCGCCGGCTGCGAGCCGGTGATCGAGTAGGCAAGGCGCTGGCCCCGCTTGCCGCCGAAATACACGGTCCGGCTTTCCAGCTTGGCCACGACGCCGTTGCCGCGGACCGAGCCCGGCCCGCGCGGGTCGACGCCGTGGTCGACCGTGATGCCGGTCGTGCTCTGGCGGGAGGCGGTGCCGTCGCCGCGTTCGAGCACGAGCACCGGCCCGCTGCGGGCGGTGACGGGGACCTTGACGTCGACGTAGCCGGGCTTCGCGTCGCGACGGCGCACGCCGCCCGAGACGTCGTCGGAGTTTCCGGCACGCCCGAGGAAGACGACGCGGCCGGTGTTCTGGAGCTCGCGACCGCGCACACGCAGGATGCTGCCCGGCTGAACCTCGTCTGCGCTCACGCATGACGCCACGCAGCGCAGACCGGTGATCTGAGCGGGCGAGCCCGCCACGATTCCACCGGTCGAGCCGGTCGCGATCGACGGCGCCGCGGCGAGGCTCATTCCGAGCCCGGCCACGGCAACCAGCTTGGTCATGCCCCCGATCCCACGCGGGGCGGGGTGCCCGGCGAACGTCACAGTCGTTGCCTCCACTTTCCAGCGCCTACGGGGTTAGCTGACGGGCTCGCGCTGAAAGCGGCTGCGCTACCGGGCGGCAGTGCCCGGATTCGCCCCACGGGTGCCTCGCGGCTCCCGTTGGTTCCCCCGCTCCGTCCGGCCCCTGCGACAGGGCCAAGCGGACTCGGCAGGCGTCATAAAGTCGCGGCAGTATAAACAGGACCCCCGTCGCGGTTACCCGGTGGACCCCTTTTTCTCGACTACGAGCGGGCTTTCGGCGGCTGGCGCGGCATTCCTGCCGGCCCGCGGAACGCCGCCTGCCTCGGCCCGCGCGGTTGCCCTATCATGGGCGCCCGCCGCGCGGGGTCCGCGTGGCGCTTTTCATGCCGTGAAGACCTACGTCGCCACACCTGCCGATCGCGAGCGCTCCTGGGTACTCGTCGACGCCTCGGGGAAGACCCTGGGCCGACTGGCGACGCAGATCGCGGACATCCTGCGCGGCAAGCGCAAGCCCGAGTACACCCCGCACATCGACGTGGGCGACTTCGTCGTCGTGATCAATGCCGGCAAGGTTGCGGTGACCGGGAACAAGCGCGAGCAGAAGCGCTACTACCGCCACTCCGGCTACCCCGGCGGCCTGCGGTCGCGCACGCTCGGCGACCAGCTCGAGCGGCGCCCGGAGGAGGTCATCCGGCGCGCGGTCCGCGGCATGCTGCCGCGAAACCGGCTCGCCCGCAGGCAGATCACGAAGCTCAAGGTGTACGCCGGACCGGACCATCCGCACGCGGCGCAGAAGCCCGAACCGCTGGAGATCGAAACATGATGAGCGACGACGAGCGCCCCGAGGACCAGACCGGCGGCAGCGAGCCCGCCGCGGACGAGGCGGCCCCGACGCCGCCCGAGACGGATGCCGCCGCATCGGCGGAGGAGCCGGAGCAGACCGCTCCCGAGGGCGAGGCCGACGCCCCCCCCGCCGCCGAGGAGCCACCGGCAGCCGAGGGGCCACCGGCAGCCGAGGGGCCACCGGCAGCCGAGGAGCCACCGGCCGCCGAGGAGCCACCGGCCGCCGAGGGGCCGCCCGCAGCCGAGGAGCCGCCCGCAGCCGAGGAGCCACCGGCCGCCGAGGAAGCGCCTGCGGAGCCCCGTAAGAAGCCGGAGATCCCCGGCGCCGACCTCGAGGTCGACATCGTGCCGGAGGGATCTGACCCGCTCGCCCAGGCCCAGGCCGCCGAGGCGGCGCTCGCCGAAGGCACCGAGCCCGCCGCCGAGCCCGAGCCGGGCGAGGAGCCGCCCGGGCCCGAGGCCGAGGCGGCCCCGAAGGCCGCGATCGACCTCGGCGCCGACGCCCGCTACACCGCCACGGGGAAGCGCAAGACGGCGATCGCGCGCGTGATCCTCAAGCCCGGGAGCGGCGCCTACGCGGTCAACGGCCACACGCTCGAGGAGTACTTCCCACGCGCCACGGCGCAGCGGAACATCCGCGAGCCGCTCGAGACCGTGGGATACGAGGCCCGGATGGACGTGATCGCCTCGCTCCACGGCGGCGGCGTGTCCGCCCAGGCGGGAGCGCTCCGCCACGGCATCTCCCGCGCGCTGCTCGAGGCCGATCCAAACCTGCGCATCGAGCTCAAGCGCCGCGGCTTCCTGACCCGCGACGCTCGCGTCAAGGAGCGTAAGAAGGCCGGCCTCAAGAAGGCCCGCAAGCGGCCGCAGTTCTCGAAGCGCTGACGCTCCAACCGGTTGTGGCCCGCCACCTATTCGGCACGGACGGCGTCCGGGGCCCGGCCGGCGAGGTCGTGACCGCCGCACTGGCCCTGGCGCTGGGCCGCGCGGCGACGGAGCGCGTTGACGCCGAGCGCCCGCAGGTGCTCGTCATCCGCGACACGCGCGAGTCGGGCGAGATGCTCGAGGCCGGGATCGCGGCGGGCGTCACGG
>JAWVFS010000363.1:0-3116 GCA_033855795.1 Solirubrobacteraceae bacterium
GCTTGGAGGCGAAGTGCTCGTAGATCAGGGCCTTGGATACGCCGGCCTCGCGGGCGATCTCGTCGATCGACGAGGCGTGGTAGCCGCGGTCGGCGAACACGTTCATGGCGGCGTCGAGGATCGCGGCGCGGCGCTCTCCGGCGGGCATTCGCCGGCGGCGAGAGCGGCGGGAGCGTGTGTGCGAAGCCACAGCCGGCCGGACCGCTACTTCGGCAGGCTCGAGCCGGCGAGCAGGAAGAACCACGCGCCGAAGAGCAGCAGCGCGCTGGACACGCTGATGACCATCACGACGTCGACAACGCGGGTCGGACGCCCGGACTCGCGCTCGCCGCGCATGCTGCGATGCCACGGCATGCGCACGCGGACGGAGGCGTCCGTCTGGGTCACCCGCCCGTACAGGCGGTCGAGGCTCGACAGCAGCTTGCCAAGCACGATCATCGACACGACGACGCCCACGAGGATCAGCAGGTAGGGGCCGAGGCTCGGGGTCGACCCCGACTGGAGCTGGGAGCCGAGCCACAGCCAGAAGATCGGCGCGCCGATCCACATCAGCAGGCTGCCGACGACCATCACGACGATCAGCACCATGGCCGCCGCCTTGTTGCTGACCCCAGGGGCCTTGGTCGGGGGCGCGGGCATGGGGCTCAGCCCGCCGCCGCGCGCTCGAGCACCTCGGCGTCGGCGTCGAAGTTGGCGTGGACGGCGTTGACGTCGTCGTCGGCCTCCAGTTCCTCGAGGAGGCGCAGCAACTGCCCGACGTCGCCCTCCTCCACGGGCACGCGGGAGGTGGGCTGCTGCACCACCTCCGCGCTCTGGATCTCCACGCCGGCGCCCTCGAGCGCGGCGCGGACGGCGGCCAGGTCCCCCGGATCGCTGACGATCTCGTAGATGTCGCCGTCGGCGCCGATGTCCTCGGCGCCCGCGTCGATGGCCGGTTCGAGGTCGTCCTCCGACCAGCGCGAGGCGTCGACGACGACCACGCCCCGCTTGTCGAACAGGTACGCCACGGACCCGGGCTCGCCAAGCGTCCCGGCGTGCTTTCCGAAGATGTGGCGCACGTCGGCGCCGGTCCGGTTGCGGTTGTCGGTCAGGGCCTCGACCATGATCGCCACTCCGCCCGGCCCGTAGCCCTCGTACAGGACCGATTCGATCGCGTCGGCGTCCGCCCCCTCGCCCGTGCCCTTGGCGATCGCGCGCTCGATGTTGTCCTTCGGCATCGACGCGTCGCGCGCCTTCTGGACCGCGGTGGCCAGCGTCGCGTTGGCCTCGGGGTCACCGCCGCCGTCGCGCGCGGCAACCGTGAGCGCGCGCGCGAGCTTGGTGAACTGCTGGCCGCGCCGCGAGTCCACGATCGCCTTCTTGTGCTTGATCGAAGCCCACTTGGAGTGTCCGGACATCGCCCTAAGTCTAGGAGGGCGGCCCGGCAGCCGCGCCCGGGGGGACCAGGGCGGCCGGGAACTCGCGGTACCAGGCGATCGTGCGCCCGACCCCCTCCTCGAGGTCCACCGCCGGCTCCCAACCGGTCAGGTCGCGCAGCTTGGCCGCGTCCACGAACTGCCGGTCGATCTCCCCCGCCGGCGTGCCGTCCCCGCGGAACTCCGGCTCGACGTCCGCGCCGGCGACCCGGCAGATCAGTTCCACCAGCTCGCGCACCGAGTGCGGGCGCCCGGCGCCGGCGTTGAAGGCCTCCCCGGCCGCGCCCGATCCGTCGAGCGCCTCGGCCAGCGCGAGGTACGCCGCCACGGCATCCTCGACGTAGAGGAAGTCGCGCTCGGGCGACCCGTCCGAGCGGATGATCGGGCGCCGCCCCGCAATCGCCGCGCTGACGACCTCCGGGATCAGCCGCGAGGTGTTGAGGTCGCCGCCGCCGTAGAGGTTGGCGAAGCGCGTGACCGCGACCGGCAGCCCGTACGTCTCCCAGTAGCTGCGGGCGATCAGGTCGGCGGCGGCCTTGCTCACGTCGTAGGGGAAGCGCGGGCGCAGCGCGAAGTCCTCGCGGTAGGGAAGCTCGTCGTGGTCGCCGTAGGCCTTGTCCGACGAGGCCACGACGACCCGCGGCACGCCCTGCAGACGGCACGCCTCGAGCACGGTCCAGGTCCCCCCGACGTTGACATGGAAGGTGGAGACGGGCGAGCGCTTGGCCGCGCCGACGATGGTCTGGGCAGCGAGGTGGAACACGGTGTCGACCTCGTACTCGCCCAGCGTCCTCTGCATCGTGTCGGCGTCCGTGCAGTCGCCGTGGACGACGTTCACCCGCTCCTCGGTGCCCTCGAGCGCCAGCGCGGCACTCGCGGTGTCGTCGCGCTTGAGCACGGTCACGCGGGCCCCGGCGTCCACCAGCGCCTTGACCAGCCACGAGCCCAGCAGCCCGTATGCGCCGGTCACGAAGACGGAGCGGCCGCTCCACGTGCCGCTCATGCCCAGACCTTCCAGGGCGGGCGCTCGTCGGCCCAAAGGTCGTTGAGCTGGACGGCGTCCTTGTAGGTGTCCATGCACTCCCAGAAGCCGGTATGGCGGAAGGCCCGGAGCTGATCGTCGTCGGCCAGGCCCTCGAGCGGCTCGCGCTCGAGCACGCTGGACTCGGAGAGGTAGTCGAAGACGCCACGATCGAAGCAGAAGAAGCCGCCGTTGATCCAGTGGTCGGACCGGGGCTTCTCGTGGAACCCGGTGACCCGGCCGTCGCCGTCGAGCTCGGTGACGCCGAACTGGAGCTCGGGGCGCACGACCGTCATGGTGGCCAGTGCGCCGTGCGTGCCGTGAAATCGGGTCAGCTCGGCGAGGTCGATGTCCGCCACGCCGTCCGCATACGTCGCGCAGAACGTCGCCTCGCCCACCCGGTCGCGAACCCGCGCGATGCGCCCGCCGGTGGGCGTCTCCACGCCCGTGTCGACGCATTCGACGTCCACGGGTTCGGGCCACTCGGCCTCGCCCACGAAGCGTTCGATCTGCTCGCCGAGATACCCGGTGCACAGCACGAAGCGCCGCAGTCCCTGGGCGGCGTAGATGCGCATGACGTGCCACAGGATCGGCCGCCCGCCGATCTCCACCAGCGGCTTGGGAAGGTTGCGCGTGTGCTCTTGCAGGCGGGTTCCGCGCCCACCACAGAGAATGACCAC
>JAWVFS010000364.1:0-3179 GCA_033855795.1 Solirubrobacteraceae bacterium
CGACGCGGCCCGCTTTCCCTACTCGTCGGTCGAGGACATCGACCTCGGCATGCGCCTCACCGCCGTCGGCGGGCGCATCGTGCTCGACCCCTCGATACAGGGGACCCACCTGAAGGCATGGACGCTGCCGTCGATGCTGCGCACCGACTTCGCCCGGCGCGGCGTTCCCTGGGTCGCGCTCCTGCTCGAGGCCGGCCCGGACGCGCCGCGTGCCGGCCTGAACCTCGGCTGGCGCCACCGGGCGAGCGCGCTTGCCTCGCTGGCCGTGGTGGGCGCCGGGCTGAGGCGCCGGCCGGTTGCCGCGGCGAGCGCGCTGGCCGCGCTCGCCTGGCTCAACCGCGATCTCTACGCGCTGCTCGCCCGCCGCCGAGGGCCGGGCGCGGCCGCGCTCGGAGTGGGCCTGCACGCGCTCCACCACCTCGCCGGCGTGGCCGCGGTCCCGGTCGGTGCGGCCGCCCATCTGTGGCGCGCGAGCGAGCGGCCCCGGCGGTAGTCGCCGCGCGCTCGGGCCGACGCCGTTACTTCGCCCTGAGGCAGGCGGCGATCTTGGCGCTGTCGCCGCCCGCCCGCGCGATGCAGGCGATCTGCTGCTGCACCTGTCCCTGGCTCGGGGCGGTGGCGGGGTTCGTCGGCGTCGGTACCGTGGTCGGGGCGGTCGGCGTCGGCGGCGTCGCGGGGCCGGTGGGCGTCGTGGCCGTCCCCGGCGTCGCCGTGAACGCCTTGACGTGGCCGCCGGTCAGGTCGGCGGAGTAGCTGCCCCGGCCGTTGCGCAGGTACACGACCCAGCCGGTCTTGCCGCTCGACGGGTCGGCCGCGATCAGGAAGTAGTCGACCCCGCCCAGACCGACCCCCGTGCTCGGCGAGACCTGGGCCATGATCCGCTCCGGCACGCTCGGGTCGATCTGCGCGAGCGCCGCACTCGCGCCGCTGGGCGTCACCCCGGGCGTCGGCACGGACGTCAGCTTGAAGCGCTCGGAGACGACGACGGACCGTCCCGGCCCGCCCTCGATCTCCGACGTGATCGCGCCCGCCTCGAGCCGGAATGACGCGAGCGTCGCCCCCGCCCCGACGTGGCGGCGCAGCACATCCAGCGCCCGCCGCAGGTTGGCGGTGCGGAACAGCGAATCCTTGGCGTCGCCGCGGGCGGTCGGGCGCGAGGCCTGCTGGGACACCTGGCTGGACCCGCAGCCGGCCATGGCCACCGCCGCCGCGAGCAGGATGGGGACGATCCTGGCGCGCACGAGGCGCGCGATGCTAACGCCATCAGTGCGTCGGCAGCGCCGGCTTGGCGTTGGCGGGCAGCCCGTTGATGACGTTGACCGCCGCCAGCACCTTCCCCTGGTCGTAGAAGTCCACGCCGACGATGTTCGGCACCAGGCCGCGGACTCGCTCGCACCGCTCCAGGCGCAGGAGCAGCGGGGAGTAGGCGTTCGACTTCGCCCCGGAGCCGGCCGGCGGCGGCACGTCGTCGATCCAGTTGTTGACCTGGAAGAGCGGGCTGTTCGCCGTGCCGCGCTTCGGCCGGCAGGATGCGGGCGTGTACAGCGCGCTCTCCGTGTGGAACTGGTTGGGCGTTTCCTGGGGGAGCTCGAAGCCGTGGTGGTACCAGGGTGCGCTCGGGTCGCCGGGACCCTGCTCGTACATCACGAACAGCCGGCGATTGGACGTGATCAGCTGGCGCAGCGTGGGCCACGGGTCCTCGCGCAGGTGGGTGTAGACGTACTTGAGCAGCCCGGCCTGCTTGAAGGCCTTCGCCGTGTCCTTGGCCGAGATCGCGTCCTGGATGAAGACGATCACGACCTCGTCGGGATGCCGCTTGAGGAACTGCGTGATCTCCGTCAGGCCGGCCACCAGCGGCGTGTCACCCAGCTCGCACAGCGTGTGGCAGAGAAAGAGGCCGCGGCGACCCGACGGCTTGCCATTGAGACGCGCGCCGAGGCGCTCCGCCGCCGCCACCGCCTCCTCGCCGATCTCGTTCACCACGTCCTGGCGGTCCTTTCCCTCGGCGAGCGCCGCGGTACGCACCAGCCCGAGACGCAGCCCACCGCCTCTGGATGTGTAGCCGTAGTGCGTGTCGATCAGCAGCCCGCGGAAGCCATAGTTGAGCTGGTCGCTGATGCCGCCGTCCTGGTTGGCGAAGAACCAGCCGCGCCGTCGCGCCGCCGACATCGAGTTGTGGGTGGCGGCGACCGCGACCTGGTTCAGCGGCTTGTCGCACAGCTGCGCGAAGCCGTTGCAGGTCTTCGGATGCGGATCCCCGGCGGCCTTTGCGGTGCCTCCTCCACCACTGGTGAGGACGATCACGGCGATCAGGACGATCGCCAGCGGTGTGGCGGCGGCCACGACGAGCGCACGGCGGTGGCCTCGAACGCGATCCTCCTCCCCCGCGCCCACCGCGGGACGCTCGACCAGCACGAGTATTTCGGTGACCGCGTAGTAGATGCCGTAGCCGCCCGCCACCGTGGCGGCGATCTCCAGCGCCGCGCTCGGGTCCAGGACGACGAGCACCGCCACGAGGAAGATGCCCGCGGCCCGAAGGGCGCGCAGCCATGGCCGCTCCGGGACGTACAGGACCACCCGCCGGGCGCGCTGCGCGGGACTGCCGGCGTCGAGCGTGCCGAGGACCGACGAGGCCGCGGCGGCGACGACCAGTCCGAAGGCGCCGACGAGGAGCGCCCACGTGTGCAGGCCGTCGAGGAAGGAGTCCCACACGGCCCCGACGGCGGACTGGAGGGTGTTGCTGTCGTCGGAGAAGTTGGCCAGCAGCAGCTCGCGGCCGATGAAGAGCACGAGCAGCAGTAGGACGGCGGCCGCGGCGATCGCGCCGCCGATGCGGATGATGATCAGCCGGCGGTCCGGCGCCGCCGCGATCGCCCCGCCGAGGCAGAGCAGGCCGAGGATCGGCAGCACGATGCCGAGGAACCGGATCGAGTCCGCGATGTCGAGCAGGTCGGTGGCCCAGTCGCGGTTGGTGAGGCTCAGCAGGCCCGGCTTGATGTCCTTCGGGATGTGCTTGGCGAGATCGGGCGAGACGGCCTTCGCCGCGCCCGACACCGCCAGGCCCGCGTCCGCCAGATCGAGGATGACGCTCTCGCGGCCACGTTTGAACAGCAGGTCGTGCGCGTGCACGGCCGCCTTGCGGAACACAGCGCGGAACTGCGGCGAGGCGATGACACCGT
>JAWVFS010000365.1:0-9722 GCA_033855795.1 Solirubrobacteraceae bacterium
GCGCCGCGCTGCTGCGGGCGTTCGAGGCCATCGAGTCCGGGCAGGCCGAGGCCGCTTCGGAGAAGGGCTTCCTCGGCCTCGGCACCGAGGTGCTCCCGCCCCTCCCCATGCACGGCGGGGACCGCAACCGGACGAGCCCGTTCGCCTTCACCGGCAACAAGTTCGAGTTCCGCGCGCTGGGCTCCAGCCAGTCGCTGTCCCTGCCCAATACGGTCCTCAACACGATCGTCGCCGAGGCGCTCGACGAACTCGGGGCAAAGCTCGAGGCGGGGCTGGAGGGCGGCGCGTCGCTCGACGAGGCCGTGCCGGAGATCGTGAAGGAGTCCTTCGGCGCAAACAAGCAGATCGTCTTCGAGGGCGACAACTACTCGGAGGACTGGCACCGGGAGGCCGAGGCGCGCGGGCTGTTCAACCTGCGCAGCACGCCCGACGCCCTGCCCTGGCTGGTCGAGGACCAGACCGTGCAGGTGTTCTCCGACTACGGCGTGCTCTCCAAGCGCGAGCTCGAGTCCCGCTACGACGTGTACGTCGAGCAGTATGTGATCAAGGTGAACATCGAGGCCGAGGTGGCCGCGACGATCGCCCGCACGATGCTGCTGCCCGCCGCCGTCCGGCACCTGCAGTCGCTGCAGGCGGCCGGGGTCGACCCCGCGGTCGCCGAGACCAGAAGGCTCGTGGACGAGCTGTGGTCGGCGATCGCCGAGCTGGAGTCGGCCAACGGGACGCACGAGGGCGAGGAGGGCTCGCTCGACCACGCCGCGTACATGCGGGACACGGTCCTCCCCGCGATGGAGGCGGTGCGCGAGGGGGCCGACCGGCTCGAGCGCGTCGTGGCCGACGACCTGTGGCCGCTGCCGAAGTACTCGGAGATGCTCTTCATCAAGTAGCCGTCGCCGTATCGGTCGGGCGTTTAGGGTGCGGGCTGACATCCACGCCGAAAGGAGCCGCACACCCAATGGCAGCCACCGAAGGTTCAACGGCCAGCGCCGAGGACGTCCTCAAGCGGGTTGAGAAGGAGAACGTCGAGTTCATCCGCTTCTGGTTCACGGACATCCTGGGGCAGCTGAAGTCCTTCGCGGTCGGCCGGGACGAGGTGGCGGGCGCCTTCGAGGACGGCATGGGCTTCGACGGGTCCTCGATCACCGGTTTCAACCGCATCGAGGAGTCGGACATGATCGCCATGCCCGATCCGGCGACGTTCCGGATACTTCCGTGGCGGGCCGGCGAGAGCCACAAGGTCGGCCGGCTGTTCTGCGACATCCTCAAGCCCGGCGGCGAGCCCTACGAGGGCGACCCGCGTTGGGTGATGCGCCGGGCCCTGGCCCGGGCCAAGGACGCCGGGTTCGACCACTTCTACCTCGGACCCGAGCTCGAGTTCTTCCTGTTCAAGGATGACCAGGGCACCGAGGTGCTCGACAAGGGCGGCTACTTCGATCTCACGACGCTCGACGTGGCGTCTGACTTCCGCCGCGACGTCGTGTTCACCCTGCGGGAGCTGGGGATCCCGGTCGAGTACACCCACCACGAGGTGGGGCCGTCGCAGCACGAGATCGACATGCGGTTCGCCGACGGGTTGGAGATGGCCGACAACACGATGACCTACCGTATCGCGGTCAAGGAAGTCGCCATGGCCCACGGCTACTACGCGACGTTCATGCCCAAGCCTCTGTTCGGCGAGAACGGGTCCGGCATGCACACGCACCAGTCGCTCTTCCGGGGCGACGAGAACGCGTTCTTCGACGCCGACGACGAGTACTACCTCTCGGACACCGGGAAGGGGTTCATCGCCGGGCTGCTTCACCACGCGCGCGAGCTGTCGGCGCTCTTCGCGCCGTCGGTGAACTCGTACAAGCGCCTGGTCCCGGGCTACGAGGCGCCGGTGTACGTGGCGTGGTCGCGCCGCAACCGCTCGGCGCTGGTCCGGGTGCCGCTCTATCACCCGGGCAAGGAGCAGGCGACCCGGGCCGAGCTGCGCTGTCCGGACCCCTCGTGCAATCCCTACCTCACCTTCGCGGCGCTGCTCCACGCGGGGCTGGACGGGATCGAGAAGGGCTACGACCTGCCCGAGCCGATGGATCGCAACCTCTACGACCTCACCCACGACGAGCGCATCGCGGCGGGCGTGGCCCAGCTGCCGGAGACGCTCGGGGAGGCCGCCGACGAGATGTCGAAGTCCGAGCTGGTCAACAAGGCGCTCGGGGACCACATCTTCTCGCGCTACGTCGACCTCAAGCGCGAGGAGTGGGAGGACTACCGAGTCCAGGTCACCGGATGGGAGCTGGAGCGCTACCTGGCCGTGACCTGACGTCCATCCACCGCCGCTATCATGGGCGGCGATCCATCTGGAGCGGCCGAGGGATCCGGACCGATGACGCCGCAGCAACCGGCCCGTGAGGCGCGGTGCTACAGCCGGGACCGATGGAGGTGATCTCTCCGAAGTGCCACAACGAGACTTCCTAGCCGCGGTGGGAGAGCGCGTCGTCGTATTCGACGGCGGCATGGGCGCGACCCTCGAGCAATTCGATCTCACCCCGTCTGACTACGGCGGCCTCGAGGGCAAGTGCCACGAGGCGCTCGTGCTCCACCGCCCCGACGTCATCGAGGGCGTTCACACCTCCATGCTCGATGCCGGCGCGGAGGTGGTCGAGACCGACACCTTCCAGGCCAGCCGGCTCAAGCTCGACGAGTGGGGCCTGGGCGAGCACACGCTCGAGATCAACACCAAGGCCGCGCAGATCGCGCGCAGGGCCGCGGGCGAGGACCGCTTCGTCGCCGGCTCGATCGGCCCGACCGGCCACCTCCCGGCCTCAACCGACCCGACGCTCGGGAAGATCACCTTCCGCGAGCTGGTCGAGGTGTTCACCGAGCAGGCGCAGGGCCTCGTCGAGGGCGGCGCCGACCTGATCATCATCGAGACGGCGCAGGACATCCTCGAGGTCAAGGCGGCGGTGTTCGGCGCGCGCGCGGCTTTCGAGCAGACGGGGAAGACGCTCCCGATCCAGTGCTCGGTCTCCCTGCTGCCGCAGGGCGGCAAGATGCTGCTGGGCACCGACATCCAGTCGGTGCTGACGACGCTGACCGCGCTCGACGTCCAGGTCATCGGGCTCAACTGCTCGACCGGGCCCGAGGACATGCGCGACGCGATCCGCTTCCTGGGCGAGGCCTCCCCCCTCCCCGTCCACTGCATCCCCAACGCCGGCCTGCCCCTCCAGGGCCCGGACGGCGAGACGATCTTCCCCGAGCAGCCGGAGCCGCTGGCCAACGCGCTGACCGAGTTCGTCGAGCGCTACGGCGTCGGCATCGTGGGCGGCTGCTGCGGTACGACGCCCGACCACATCGCGGCCATCGCCGAGCGCGTCAAGGGCCGGCCGGCCGCCAAGCGACCGGCGCCCGGCCCCGTGCAGGTCTCCTCGATGATGACCTCCACCCCGCTCGCGCAGGACCCGAGCCCGACGCTGGTGGGCGAGCGCGTGAACTCGCAGGGGTCGCGGAAGGCCAAGGAGTTGCTCCTGGCCGACGACTACGACGGCCTCGTGCAGGTGGCCGAGGACCAGGTCGAGGGCGGCGCACACGTGCTCGACGTGTGCGTGGCGCTGACCGAGCGCCAGGACGAGGACGAGCAGATGGGCGAGGTGGTCAAGCGGGTGTCGCTGACCCAGCCGGCGCCGATCCAGGTCGACTCGACCGAGCCCGAGGTGATCGAGGCCGCGCTGGAGCGGATCCCCGGCCGCGCGATCGTGAACTCGGTCAACCTCGAGGCCGGCCGGGACAAGCTCGATCGCGTCGTCCCGCTGGCGCGCGCCCACGGCGCGGCGCTCATCGCGCTGACGATCGACGAGGTCGGCATGGCCAAGACCGCGGAGCGGAAGGTCGAGATCGCCAAGCGCATCCACGAGCTCGCCTGCGGCGAGCACGGCCTCGACCCCGAGGCGCTCATCTTCGACTGCCTCACCTTCACGCTCACGACCGGCGACGACGAGTGGAAGCCGAGCGCCATCGCGACGATCGAGGGCATCCGCGACGTCAAGGCCGCACTGCCCGGGGTGAAGACCTCGCTGGGGGTGTCCAACGTCTCCTTCGGCGTCTCGCCCCGCGCGCGAGCGGCGCTCAACTCCGTCTTCCTGCACCACTGCGTCGAGGCCGGCCTCGACCTGGCGATGGTCAACCCCAACCACATCACGCCCTACTCCGAGATCGGCGAGACGGAGCGCAATCTGGCCGACGACCTCGTGTTCAACCGCCGCGAGGACGCGCTCGAGCGCTTCATCGGCCACTTCGAATCGGAGGGGGCCGAGGCCGAGGCCGACGAGGGCGCCGACCCGACGGCCGACATGGAGCCGGAGGAGGCGCTGCACTGGCACATCCTGCGGCGGAAGAAGGACGGAGTCGAGGACCAGATCGACAAGTCGGTCGAGAAGATCGGCGCCGTCCCCACCCTCAACGAGGTCCTGCTGCCCGCGATGAAGGAGGTCGGCGACAAGTTCGGCGCCGGCGAGCTGATCCTGCCCTTCGTGCTGCAGTCGGCCGAGGTGATGAAGCGCGCCGTGGCCCGGCTCGAGAACTACCTCGACCGGATCGAGGGCCACACGAAGGGCACCGTGGTGATCGCCACGGTATTCGGCGACGTCCACGACATCGGCAAGTCGCTCGTCAACACGATCCTCACCAACAACGGCTACACGGTCGTGGACTTGGGCAAGCAGGTTCCGATCTCGAACATCCTCGAGGCCGCGCAGGAGCACGACGCCACGGCGATCGGCCTGTCGGCGCTGCTCGTCTCCACCTCCAAGCAGATGCCGGCGTGCATCGGCGAGCTGCACGAGCGCGGTCTGGAGTACCCCGTGCTGATCGGCGGCGCGGCGATCAACCGCGACTTCGGCCGCCGCACGCTCTACCCCAAGGGCAGGGAGTCGGACGAGGTCTACGCGCCAGGCGTCTTCTACTGCAAGGACGCGTTCGCCGGGCTGGCGGTGATGGACCAGCTGGTCGACGAGGAGGCGCGCGCCGCGCTGGTGACCAAGACCCGCGACGAGGCGCGCGCGCTGCGCGAGAAGGTCGAGGTCCCCGACGACGCCCCGCCGGTCACCGACGACTCGGTGCGCTCGGACGCGCGCACCGACGTGGCCATCCCCACGCCGCCCTTCTGGGGCGTTCGGGAGATCGAGGTCGACCTCGACGAGGTCTTCGCCTACCTCGACCGCCACGTGCTCTTCAAGCTGCACTGGGGCGGGCGCGGGAAGAAGGGCGAGGAATGGCGGCGGATCGTCGAGGGCGACGGCGACGACGAGGGCTTCGCGCCGCGACTCGAGCGCATGTGGCGCGAGCAGGGCTACCTGCACCCACGCGCGCTGCTCGGCTACTACCCCGTCAACGCGGACGGCAACGAGCTCATCGTGTGGGACCCCGAGGCGCCCGGCGAGCGCGAGCTCGAGCGGCTCGTCTTCCCGCGCCAGCCCAAGCACGACCGCATCTGCCTGGCGGACTTCTACCGGCCACTGGACAGCGGCGAGGTCGACGTGACCGCGCTGCAGGCGGTGACCGTCGGCTCCGAGGTGACCGAGGTGATCGGCCGTCTCGAGCGCGAGGGAGAATTTGCGGAGCAGCTCTTCGTCCACGGCCTCGGCGTGCAGGCCGCCGAGGGCCAGGCCGAATGGCTGCACGCCAAGGTGCGGACGGACCTCGGCATCTCGGCCTCGCAGGGGCGGCGCTATTCCTGGGGCTACCCCGCCTGCCCCGACCAGTCAGAGCACGAGAAGATCTTCCGTCTGCTCGACGCGCCCTCCATCGGCCTGTCGCTGTCGGGGGGCCACGCGGTCGAGCCCGAGCAGTCGACGCTGGCGATCGTCGCTCACCACCCGCAGGCCGTCTACTTCGGCATGAAGTCGGGCTTCATCCCCAAGGAGACGGTCGCGGATGAGCTGATCGCCGGGACCGAGCGTGGCGGCGCGCTGCCGTCAGAGGAGGACCCGGACAGTGATGGGACCGTCGAGGCCGAGGCAGTCGGGAGTCGCTGAGAGCAACTGGTTGCGATCGGCCGCGCTATGCGCGGCCTACAGCCACCGGTTGCGGTTGTGCTCGGGCGCGCGGCCCCTCGATGACCGCCGTTCGGCGCCCTATCGCGTGGCGAAGTAGCGCGTACTTCGCACGCCGGTGTTGGCCGCGCCGGACGCGCCCCAGGTGTCGGCGCGCAGGACACGAGCGCCGGCGCCCTCGAGCGTTCCCGTTACGCCGGCCTCGGGCAGGAAGCTCATGGCGATCGGCTGGAGCCGCAGGCGGCGGTAGACCGTGTCGGCCGGGACGCCGAGCCGGCGCAGCCCGTGGTAGAGCCGCCTGCGCCATTGGGCGCGGTACACGAGCGGGATGTGGCTGGGGAGCGTGAAGACAAGCGCGCCACCGGGACCCAGCACCCGGACGAACTCCCGCAGGTAGGCCTCGATCCAGTCGCGCCGCGGGACGTGCTGGAGGACGATCGAGCTGTACACGAGGTCGAACCGGCCGTCCTCGAACTGGGCCAGGTCGGCGCCGGGGTTGACGCGGAACTCGCACCCCGGGCGATCCGCGTTGAGCTCGCGTGCGCCCTCCACCATCCGCGGCGCGATGTCGACGCCGACGCAGTGGTCGAAGCGATCGGCGAGGGCGCGCGTGAGCCGTCCCAGCCCGCACCCGAAGTCCAGCGCCTCGGCTCGCTCCGCAGGGACGCCGAGCGGCTCGGCCTCGGCCAGCACGGCGGCGACCTCGCGCTCACCGGTCGCGAAGAACTCCCGGGTGTCCCACGCGCCGAACCGCTTGCCGGGCGTGGTGCAGATCGCCCAGTAGGGGTCGAGCTGCGCCAGCTCGTCCCAGTCCCGGCGCTGAGCCGCGAGGCTCACGCGCGCGCCGGTGCCGATCTACGCCCCGGCCTCGATGCGCTCACGGGCGCGGCGGTCGCGGCGGGGGCGCGCCGGCAGCCGCACCGGGGTGGAGTGCAGAGCGCGCATGCGCACGTCACGCCACGACAGGCCCTCCTTGAGCAGAGCGGGCATGCCCATCACCACCGCCGTGGCGATCTCGACGGCCTGCAGGATGATGCCGTAGCCCAGGGCGTCGGCCGCGTTCACGTGGTAGGCGCCGGCGAGAACCGCTACGCAGGCCGCCTGGAACACACCCAGGTTCGACGGGGTCAGGGGCAGCGCGGCCGTGACGTTGACGGCGAACAGGACCGCGGCGGCGGCCCCGAGCCCGGCGACGTCGTCGAGCCCGAGCGCCACGAGCAGCACGTAGCAGGCGAGCCACTGGATCACCCAGGCGGTGAGCTGCGCCGCGGCGGCCAGGGCCCCGCGGCGCGGGCTACGGAACACGCGGAGGCCCAGGCGCACACGCTGCATCGCGCCGCGCGTGCGAACCACGGCGGCGTGCAGGCGGGCCGAGCGGCCGGCCGGGCCCCGCCGTAGCAGCACCGGGGCGACGAGCACCGCGATCACGGCGGCGATCGGCGCGAGCGAGGCGGCGACGAGCGCCTCCTCGTGGCCCGCGAACAGCTCGACGGTCGAGAACATGACCGCTCCCAGCCCGGCCAGGGCGACCAGGTTCAGCAGGGTCTGCGAGACGATCGTCCCGAGGACCACCGGCAGCTGGTCCCGCGCCGGGCCGATGCGGCGCGCGACGATCATCGCGCGCGCGGGCTCGCCCAGGCGGGCCGGCAGGGTCGCGGACATCAGCACGCCGATGAACGTTCCCTGCATGGCGTCGCGCCGTCGGACATTGGCACGCGGCAGCGCGGCGCGGAGGATCGAGTACCAGGCCAGCGCACGCAGGACCATCGAGGAGCACATCAACGCCAGACCCGCCAGCACCCACGCCGGGCTGGAGTAGAAGAGGGCGTGCCCGATGGAGCGCAGGCCGATGCGATCGAGCGCGAGCGCCGCCAGCATGAGGCCGGCGAGCGCCGCCAGCGCCATCGCACCGCGGCGCAGCATCGTCACCGCCGGCCGGCGCCCGCCGGGCGCGGTGGGCTGCAGGGAGGGAAGGCGGCGCGCCGGCTCCCGCGGATGGCCGTCGCTCGGCGCCAGCCCGTGCCGCACGGCGGCGCGGCGCAGGCGGCTGGGCGGCTCCGGCACGGCCTGCGCCTCGGCGTAGGTCTCGAGCACCTCCTCGGCCACGCGGGTCCAGGCAAAGCGCTGCGCACGTTCGGCGGCCGCCGCGGCCATACGTGCACGCCGCTCGGGCTCCAGCCACAGGTCGCGCAGGACCTCGGCCAGCTCGGTGGCGTCGCCGCGCGGGACGAGCATGCCGTCGACGCCGTCGCGCACGACATCGCGGTATCCCGCGATGTCCGATGCCACCACCGGCGTGCCGGAGGCGAACGCCTCGGTCAGGACCATCCCGAAGCTCTCGCCGCCGAGCGACGGCGCGCAGAGCACGTCGGCCTGGCGCAGCGCGGCCCGCTTGTCGGCGTCCGACACCTTGCCGACCGCCCGCACGCCGCACTCGTCCAGCAGGAGCGGCGCGACCTCGTCCCAGTCCGCACCGACGACCTCCAGCGTTGCCGGCACGAACTCGCGCAGCGCCTCGTACGCGCGCAGCAGGACCGGTAGGCCCTTACGCTCGACCGCCTGGCCGACGAAGACGATCCGCAGCGGCGCGTCGGGCTCGGCCGGGGTGGCACGGTCTCCCAGCTCCGGATCCAGGTCGACGCCGTTCGGGATGACGCGGTAGCGCCCCCCGTAGAAGCGCCGTCCGGTCCACGCGGCCGCCTCCGACACGGCGATGCGGACCCGCAGGCGGTTGTAGCGGCGGCGGACCCCGACGAGGTTGGCGAGGTTGTTCGACACCCGGTTCTCGGAGTAGCAGTGGAAGGTGCCGACGAGCGGGGCGTCGGCCGAGAGCATCGCGTCCCAGACTGGGACGGCGGCGTTGGGCTCGTGGACGTGGACGACGTCGAAGCGCCCGGCCGCGAGCTCGCGGCGCATGTTGGTGATCGAATACGGCGTCAGCGCGACGTTGGACACCGCGCCGTTCATCGGGATCCCCACCGTCCGCCCGAGCGGGATCAGGTGGTCGGGCACGGGCCGCAGCTCGGGCTCGGCCCCCCGGTGCAGCAGCGCTGACATCCGGTCCGGCGGGTCGTAGGGCGAGAGCACCCGCACGTGATGGCCGCGGGCCAGCAGCTCCTCGGCCAGCGACTCGATGTGGCGCGTGACGCCGCCGGGGTACGTCCAGGAGTAGGGAGAGACGAGCGCGATCCGGCTCATGACGCCGTCGGCGAGGGGAGTGTGGGAGCTGGCCTTCCCGTCCCTTCCTCCGGCGGCGGTGTGTCAGGCGGCGGCCGGCCGTCCGCCGGAACCTCCTCGCGCAGCTCGGCGATCTTCTGGTCACCCGCCGCCAGTCGCGGATCGCCCTGGATGTAGCAGGTGGCCACGATCAGGCCGAAGGCGCCGACCACGAAGAGGAGCGGTCCCGAGTCGTTGAAGAACGAGCCACCGATGGCCGACGCCAGGCCGCCGAGGAGAGCGGCCCGCCACGCGGGATCGGGCACCGGTCCGTAGAGCCAGGCGCGGTTGCGGTAGGCGAAGCCGACGGCGATCGCCCCCGCGGCGACGACGAACGGCATGCGGCGCCCGTTGAACAGGGCGTTGAACGCCAGCTCGAGGCGGCGCAGGATCGTGTCGAGGAAGTTGCCGCTGCCCTGGTTGAGCACGTTGCGCGTGAAGTGACCGTTCCCCCCGGTCGCCAGGTCGAGCAGG
>JAWVFS010000366.1:0-5220 GCA_033855795.1 Solirubrobacteraceae bacterium
ACCTCGCACGCCGCGGACGCTACCTGTCCCCCCAGGGGCACACAAGCGTTCAACCACATGCGCGGCCAACGCCGCGCGGCGTATATTCGCCAGACGCCATCGATCAGAGGAGCCCGCGCATGTCGACCATCGAGCACGGCACCACGACCAGCGACGACGCTGCCATCGAGGAGCTGCACGAGATCGTCGGCCGCCAGCGTGCGGCGTTCCTGGAGGACCCGTTCCCCTCGCTGGAGGAACGTCAGGCGCTGCTGGGCGCGCTCGCGGGGATGCTGATGAGCCATCGCACCCAGATCGAAGAGGCGATGAGCCTCGACTTCGGCGTGCACCCCGCGCTCGCCACCGACCTGATCGAGGTCCTGGGCGTCGCTGGGCGGGCCGCGTATGCCGCCGAGCAGCTCGAGACGTGGATGGCGCCCGAGCCTCGCTACTCCGACCCCGCGCTGTACGGCAGCGGCCGCGCGTTCGTGCAGCCGCAGCCAAAGGGCGTGGTGGGGAACATCAGCCCGTGGAACTTCCCGTTCGATCTGTCGGTCGGTCCGCTCGTCGAGATGCTGGCCGCGGGAAATCGCGTGGTGCTGAAGCCCTCGGAGCACACCCCGGCCTGCTCGGAGGTGCTGCGGGACATGATCCGGGCCACGTTCGACCGCGACCGCGTGGACGTGGCGGTCGGGGGTCTCGAGCTGGCGAAGGCGTTCAACCGCGTGCGCTGGGATCACCTGCTCTACACCGGCAGCCCCGAGATCGGCCGGCAGATCGCGATGACGGCTGCCGAGCAGCTCGTGCCGGTGACGCTCGAGCTGGGCGGCAAGTGTCCGGCCATCCTCACCGACGACTCGATCGACGCCGAGTCGGTGAAGCAGGTGCTCGGCACCAAGGCGCTCAAGAACGGGCAGATGTGCATCTCGGTGGACTATTGCCTCGTGCCACGTGAGCGAATGGACGACTTCGCCCGCCTCGCCACTGAGCACGTGCGCGACAACATGCCCGGCTTCTCATCCTCGGAGAGCAACACGGGCATCATCACCACCCGCCACCTCGAGCGGATCCAGAGCCTGATCGAGGACGCCCGGTCGCGCGGCTGCGACGTTCGGCCGCTCGAGGAGGCCGGCGAGGTCGACCCGAACACGCGCCAGCTGCCGATGTCGCTCGTGCTCGACCCGCCCGACGACATCGCGCTCATGCAGGAGGAGATCTTTGGCCCGATCCTCCCGGTGAAGGCCTACGACGCACTCGACGAAGCCGTCGGGTACGTGAACGCCGGCGAGCGGCCACTCGCGCTGTACGTCTTCTCGAAGGACGAGCAGGTGTCCGACGACGTGCTGCGGCGCACCACGTCCGGGGGCGCGTGCGTGAACGCCGCCGCGGTGCACGGCGCCCTGCCGTCGTTGCCCTTCGGCGGGATCGGGCAGAGCGGCTCGGGCCGCCATCACGGCATCGAGGGCTTCCGCGAGTTCTCCAACCCGCGCGGGGTCTTCGTGCGCGGCGCAGGCGACCTCATCGAGGCGTTCGCGCCCCCATACGGTGCCACTGCCCAGGCCGTGGTGGGCGCGGCTTTCGAGCAGGCGGGGCAGTGATCAGCCGGAGCCGCCGGTGCGTGTCGCTTTTGTCGGTGGCGTTGATCGCCGCTGCGGTATTCGCCGGCGGCGCGGCCGATCTGGCGTCGGCAGCGGCCGCGCCCGCCGACCCTCCGCTGACGGTCACGGGCGTGCCGATCGACACGGTGCGTGGAACCCCGCTCACCAACCAGCGCGTCGCTACCTTCACCGACGCCGATCCCGCCGGAGTCCTGAGCGACTACACCGCCACGATCGACTGGGGCGACGGTACGACCACCCCGGGCGCTGTGGTGGCGAACGGGGCCGCGGGATTCGCGGTCAACGGCACGCACACGTTTAGCTCGCCCGGTGTCTTCACGGTCGTCGTCACCGTGCACGACGTCGGCGGCGCGACGGCGAGTGCACAGATCGCCGCCGGCATCTCGCTGCCCGGCGGCCAGATCGCGTTTCAGCGCGGCGCCACGTCCGAGATCTGGACGATGAACGCCGACGGCTCCGGCCAGGCGCAATTGACCTCCACCTCCGCCGGCCAGTTCTGGGATCCCGCCTGGTCGGCGGACGGGCGACAGCTCGCGACCGGGGCGATCGTCAACGGCCTGCGCAGGCCGGGCGTCTTTCAAGCCGCGCCGCTGGACACCGCGCTGCTGACCTTTCCCGAGCCCGGCGTATGGGTGATGAACGCCGACGCCAGCGGGCTCGCGAGGGTGGCCGTCGTTCCACAGCCCAGCACGGCGGCGCCGACGTGGTCGCGCGACGCTCGGTTCGTCACCTACGCGTACAGCGGGAGTGGCCGCGACATCTTCTCGGCGACGACCGCGCTGCCGCATTCGCTGTTCCAGCTCACCAACAGGAAGACCGATTACGACCCGGCGTGGTCGCCCACCGGCAAGACGATCGCCTTCACGAACGCTCAGAACGGCCCGAGCTCCCAGCACATCTTCATGATGAATCGCGACGGCAGCGGCAGGTTCCCGGTCGGGAGCGACACGGCGGAGAACTACTCGCCGGCCTGGTCGCCGGGCGGAGACATGCTCGCCTTCGCGCGCACGGTGCCCGGGAGCCCCAGCCAGCTCTTCGTGATGGGCGCGAGCGGCGGCGGCGCGCGGATGGTCACGGCGACGGCGGCCGACAACCCATCGTGGTCGCCGGAAGGAGCAAGGATCGCGTTCACCGCCCTGCTGCCCAATGGCCGGCGGGAGATTCGCGTGATCAACGCCGACGGAACCGGCGAGCACCGGATCGCCACCAACGCCGACGAGCCCGCCTGGCGCCCGTCGCAATGCACCTCTGTCCGCTTCTGCATCGGCCCCATCGTGACCTGCGTGCAGTGCCCGGTGCTCACGGCCTCGAGGATCGTGTCCCCGGCCTTCCGCGTCGGTCCGCGGCCGACCGCGATCTCCGCCCGCGCCGTTCCCAGCGGTACGACCTTCGCCTACACGGTGTCGACCGGCGCCCGCGTGCAGATCCGGGTCGTGCGAGTTCGCACCGGGCACCTTCGAGGAGGCCGCTGCGTCAGCGGCGCCGCGCCGCGTGGCGGCCGGGCCTGTCTGCTCGCCTCCAGCGTCGGGACGCTGCTCCGCCGGGGCCGCAAGGGCACCAACACAACGGGCTTCAGCGGCCGGATCGGGTCCCGCGCGCTCGGCCCCGGCCTCTACCAGGCCGAGTTCGTCGCCATCGACGCGCGCGGCCGGCGCTCGGCGCCGAGGCTGCTGGACTTCGACGTCGTTTCCTGATGGCCATCACATCAGAGGAGATCGCCCGCGAGAAGAAGCGCTTGCCGCGGGGTTGGGGTCGCTTCGGGAAATCGCTCGACCGGCTGGCGGAGATCTCGGAGCCCAACGAATCGCTGCTCTCTTCCTGCGTGGGTCTCAATCCGAGCTTTGAGCACAAGACGGTCTCGCTCGCCGGGGGCATCTGGGAGATGACGAAGTCCACGAACGTGGTGCTCGCGATCACGAATGAACGGCTGATCGTCGTCGCGACCGGGTTCGGAGGCGCTCCGCGAGATGACGGTGCAATCCCACTCGAGGGTCTGGAGATCGTGTCGCAGGCCAAGAAGGAGTTCGTCCTGCGATCGCCGGAGGGCGAGATGCGAATCCGCGGTGCCGCCAAGCCGCAGATTCCCGACTTCCTCGACGCCCTCGCGGCCCAAGCGCGTCCTTCGAGCGCTGAAGCAAGAGACTGAGCCGGAGCCGCGCCGGTTTCAGAACCCTGCGATCGAGCGCCGCGCGCGGCGCAGCGCGGTGTACGTCGAGTCGGGCCTGCCGTTGAGGCCGATGAGCCCGGAGTCCCAGATGTCGCCCTTGAGCGCACCCGGCGGCGGGTGCACGAACATGTACCAGAGGAACTCGGCCACGTGCTGGCGGCGCGCGTACGTGGCCGCCTGAACCGCCCAGCTGCGACGCCGGCTCTCGGGCATCCGGTACACGCCGCGCTGCAGGTAGGCGAACTCGGTGAAGTAGATGGGGACGCTTCCTCCGCGCGGGGTGCGCAGCCGGTGCCCTCGGCGCAGTCGATCCAGCAGCCGTCGGATCTGTGGGGTGTGGGAGATGCCGGTGAACCCGTGTGAGGGGTCGCGCGCGCCGGCGGCGGCCGAGAACTGGAACGGGTGGTAGGCCAGCCCGTCGGCGCGCAGGTTCCCCCGCGCCACGCTGGACAGGAAGCCGAGCGGGTCGTGCGCGGAGGTGAGCTCGCCGATCAGCACCTGGTTGCGGCGATCCACCGCCTTGATCGCCGCGTACGAGCGCCGGTAGAGGTTGCGGTAGATGCGCGCGGCGTCGCCCCGGCGACGGCCGTAGATCCACCGCGGGAGGTTGGGCTCGTTCCACACCGAGTAGCGCGTCACGCAGCCCTTGAAGTGCCTAGCCACCGTCCGCATGAAGGAGGCCACCGCGGTCGGTGAGGCGTGTTGGTAGCTGACGGCCTGGTCGCCTCCCGGGTCGAACTCGGGTGTGCCGGCGACGGTGAGCTGAACCCGGATACCGGCCGCGGCGGCCGCGGCCACCGCGCTGTCCAGGCGTCCGAAGCCACTGCGCTTGTACTCCGCCCAGGTGAGGTTCATCCGCAGCGCGCTCACATGCAGGTCGTCGCGGATCTGCCTAAGGGCTCGCGCGCGGTCGTACAACGTGCCATACACGAACACCGAGTCGTCCTGCATGGCCAGCTCCATTCCGCGCGCCCGGGCGGGGGGCTGCCGGCACGGCGGCCCGGTCGAGGAGGTTGGGCCGCTCGGGGAGCCTGGCGCGCCCCCACCGGGTCCGGGCCCGCCCGAGCTCGGCGGCGGAGGGGGCGGAGGGGGCGGAGGGCAGTTCAGGCCCAGCAGACACGGATCGACAGCGCGCGCGGGGGCGATCGGACCGCCCAGCGCCATGGCGGCAAACCCGGCGGAAGCGGCCACCAGAACCGCCGCGATCCGGCGGAGGCTACGACCGGCGTTCTTCCTCGGTGTCGCGCGCATCGGTCTCCGGCGAACCGTAGCCTTCACCCGTACGACCGGCGCCGATTACCGGAGCACGTGTGCCCTATCCCACCGGCGGCAGCGGCGGCGCGACGGTCCCGGTCTCCTCGAGCGCCGCGCCCAACCGCTCGTGCAGCCGCCGGCGCTCGCGCTCCGCGTCCGGCGTGCGGGCGCGGCCGGTCCGCTTGTCGACCAGGTTGTGGG
>JAWVFS010000367.1:0-10102 GCA_033855795.1 Solirubrobacteraceae bacterium
CGCAGGCCGCGAGCCTCGCTGCCCAGCCGGCGCCCGGAGGCGTTCCGGACCACGGCGGCCACCCGTTCGACCGGGTTCCAGGCGTGCGGCGGGTGTAGCGACGAGGTGGGGTTGAGGCAGACCACCAGGTCCAGGCCCTCGTCGCGGAGCACGTCGAGGTTCGAGGTGGAGCGCATGCCGCCGTCGACGTACTCGCGGCCGGCGATCTTCACCGGCGTGAAGAAGCCGGGGATCGCGCACGAGGCGGCGACGGCGTCGACGAGGCCGGCCGGGGGCGCGTCCTCGCGTCCGAAGGCCACGCGGCGACCGGTGGTGTAGTCGCACGCCACGATCCACGTGCCCGGACGGTCCACCCAGCCCTCCGGCACGACGCGGCGAACCGTGTCCTTCAGCGGCTCCGTCGAGATCACGCCGCGCGGCAGCCAGCCGCCGACCAGCGTCGACGGGGTGTGGCGGGTGGGGTTGCTCAGGCTGCTCAGTGCCAGGCGCCACGAGCCCGGGCCGATCGGCAGCCGGGTCCCGCGGTCGATGCGGAACACCGCGCCCGCCGAGCGGCTGGCTTCGCGCTGCGGCCTACCCCCGGCATCCTGCAGCCCCTCGAAGGTCTCCCCCGCGGAGTGCGCGACCATGAACCACGGCGGCACGCCGGACGCCAGCAGCGCCCCCATCATCGCCCCCGCGCTGGTACCGACGATACGGTCGGCCGTCGCGGGATCCCACCCGGTCTCCGTGGCCAGAGCGTGCAGGCCACCGGTGAGCCACGCGCCGCCCATCACGCCGCCGGCGCCGAGCACGAGTCCGACCCTCATGCGCACATGATGCCAGCGCGCGCCCCGGCGGAGTGTCTGTACGCTTTCTGGCGCGTTGAGGCTCCCACGAATCGCCAGCGGGATCGGGCTCATTGCGCTGGCGTGCTTGGTCGCGGCGGCGCCGGCCGCCGCGCGAGACGCCACGGTCACGTCCTTCGACGGCACGTCGATCGCGACGTCGTTCTTCCCCGCCGCGGGCCTGGCGCCCGGCCAGCGGGCACCCACGGTGCTCGTGGGCCACGGCTGGGGCGGATCGCGCGACACCAACCCGGACAGCGCCTCCGACGAGACCTTCGGCGGCGTCGGGCTCGGCCCGCTGCGGGCCGCCGGGTTCAACGTGCTGAGCTGGGACGCCCGCGGGTGGGGCCAGTCGGGGGGCACGGTCGAGGTCGACTCCAAGGACTTCGAGGGCCGCGACGTGCAGGCGCTGGTCGACTTCGTCGCCAAGCAGCCCGAGGCGCAGCTCGACGCGCCCAACGACCCGCGCGTGGGCATGTCGGGCGTCAGCTACGGCGGCGGCATCCAGCTGGTCGCGGCCGGGCTCGACCGGCGCATCGACGCGATCACGCCGACGATCGCGTGGAACGCACTGACCTCGAGCCTGTACAAGGACCAAACGGTGAAGGGCGGTTGGGGCTCGGTGCTCGTGGCGGCCGCCGCGAGCCGGCCCTCGGTGGACTCGCATGTCTTCAGCGCGTACGCGTCCGGCACCGCGACCGGCAAGGTCAGCGCTGACGACGAGGCCTTCTTCGCCTCGCGGGACACCGCGCCGCTGGTGAAGCGCATCCGAGTCCCCACCCTGCTCGTGCAGGGGACCGCCGACACGCTCTTCACGCTGCCGGAGGCGATCCGCAATTACGCGATCCTGCACCGCAACGGCGTGCCGCTGAAGATGCTGTGGTTCTGCGGTGGCCACGGCGTCTGCCTGACCAGCAAGGGCCCGGCCGGTCGCATCGAACAGGACGTGGTCGCGTGGTTCAAGCACTACCTCGCCCGGAACCGCGCGGTCGACGTGGGCGCGCCGTTCGAATGGATCGCCGACGACGGCCTGCTGCGCTCCGCCGGCGACTACCCGGTCCCGACGAGAGGAGCGCTGACGGGTTCCGGCTCGGGCACGCTGCCGCTCGCGGCGGGCAGCACCGCGTCCGGCGGGGCGATCTTCGCGAGCCCCGCCGCGACCCCGGTCGACGTGCCGATCCGCAATCCCGCGACCGCCCAGGATGTGGTCGGCGAACCCTCGCTCACGCTGCGCTACACGGGCACGGCCTCGCCCGCAGCCACGACCGTGTTCGCGCAGATCGTCGACGGCAGGCGCAACGTCGTGCTGGGCAACCAGGTCACCCCGATCCCGGTCGTGCTCGACGGGCAACCGCACACCGTCACGCGCTCGCTCGAGGGCGTTGCCGCGCACGTGTCGCCCGACTCGCAGTACCGGCTGCAGATCATCGACGCGACCAACGTGTACGGACCGCAGCGCTCGACCGGCGCGCTGACCATGTCGGCGATCGCCGTATCGCTGCCGGTGGCGGATCCACGCTTCGTCGTGACCGGGGCGCGTGTCGCCTCGCCCTGCGCCGGCATGAGCACGGCGCCGGCGCGCCGCACGCGCGGCCGCCGTCTGGCACTGGCGCTCGCGCGCCTGGGCGGCCGGGCACGCGACTACCGCACACGCCGCTCGACGCGGGTCCTCACCTGCGCGGCGTCGGGCCGAGTGCGCAGCGTGCGGCTGACGCTGCGCGACGCCGCCGGCAACATCGTCGGCCGCAGCCTCGCCACCTCGGTCAGGGGCCGCAGGCGCCTGCGCATCGGGTTCCGGCGTGGGCGCCACATCGCCGCTGGTGCCTACACGCTCGAGGCGACGGGGCGCAACCCGGATCGTCGCGCCGCGCGAGTGGTCGTCGGCGTGCGCTTCCGCTAGACCTCGGGACCTGATGGACGACCCCATGCCGGTGGCGCGCGGCGTCGCCGTCCCACTCTCCGAGGTCGACCTGCGCGCGAGCCGGTCCTCGGGCCCCGGTGGCCAGCACGCCAACGTGACGGCCTCGCGCATCGAGGCGTCGTTCGACGTCGCCGCCTCCTCGGCGCTGACCGATGAGCAGAAGCGCCGGGTGATCGCACGCGTCGGCCCGCGCCTGACCGCGGTGGCGCAGGACGAACGCTCGCAGGCGCGCAACCGCGAGCTGGCGCTCGAGCGGCTCCGCTCACGCCTGGAAACCGCCCTGGCCGTCCCACGCCCGCGACGGGCCACGAGGCCAACGAAGGCGTCCCGCCGCGCACGCCTGAACGCCAAGCGCAAACGCTCGCAGCGCAAGCGGGACCGGCGACCACCGGGACCGGAGGACTAAGTCGTCAGTCGCCAGTCGTCAGTCGTCAGAACGAGGGCCGGGGCCAGGCAACTGACGACTGACGTCTGATGACTGACGACTACACCTGCGTCGCCAGCAGCACGTTCATCGCCCCGAGCACGATGAGTATGCCTCCGATCGCGCGCGCCGCCTTGATGGTGATGGGCTTACGCGGGCGCGTCGACTTGACCGCTTGCTCGGCGTCGAAGTGAGCCATCCGGGTGGCGAGGTCGTTGACGTCGAGCGCAATCATCAGCCCGGCGGTCAGCAGGAACGCGCCGAGGACATAGAAGACGACGAGCACGCGGGCACGTTATCCCTTCGAGCGCTTCACGAGCCAGCGGTAGCGCTGCGCCGACTCGAACGCCGCCTCGCCCGCGAGCTGGCCGATGCCGATGGACACCGTCGGGTAGACGTGGATCAGCGACGCGAGCTCGTCGAACTTCAGGCCCTCCTGCATGGCCAGCCCCAGCTCGTGGATCATCTCGCCGGCCGCGGGCGCCAGGATGTGGGCGCCCACCACCCGCTTCTTGTGGGTGACCACGATGATGGCGCCCTCCGGCGCACCCTCGGCGCGGGCGCGGTCGGAGTGATTGAGGTCCTGGCGCCAGATGTCGACGTCGTCCTCCCCGTACTCCCGCTCCGCCTCCGCCAGCGTCAGGCCGGCGTGCGCCAGCTCGGGATCGGTGAACGTGCACCAGGGGACGAAGTTGGTGAACTTCCCCTTGCCCGGGAAGAACATGTCTCGGATCGCGCGGACCGCCTCGTACCCGGCCGAGTGGGTGAACAGATACCGGCCGCCGAGGTCGCCGACGGCGTAGATCGAGGACACCGTGGTGCGCGAGCGCTCGTCGATCACCACGCCCTTGCGGCTCGTCTCGATCCCCAGATCCTCCAGGCCGAGGCCCTCGACGTTGGGTCGCCGACCCACGCCGACGAGGATCTCCTCGCCGCGCCAGGTCTTCGGCTCGCCGTCCTGGGTGCCGTGCACGACCTTCGTCCCGTTCTCGCGCGTGACCTTCTCCGTCTCCACGTTGAAGCACAGGTCGAGGCCCTCCCCGCGCAGCTTGCCCACGAGAACCTCGACGAGCGCGGGCTCGTCGCGCGGAAGGATGCCCGGGCCCTTCTGCAACGTGTGGGTCTCGATGCCGAGCCGACGAAAGGCCTGGGACATCTCCACCGAGATCGGGCCGCCGCCGATCGCCACCAGGCTCGTCGGCGGGCCGTCCAGGTCCCAGATGTTCTCCGAGGTGACGAATCCCGCCTCATCCAGGCCGTCGATCGGCGGCACGACCGGCCGGCTCCCCGTGCAGAGCAGGACGAAGCGTCCCCGTAGCTCCTCGTCCTCGCCGACCTGCACGGTGTGGGGTCCGGTCAGCTTGGCGTGCCCGAAGTGGAACTCCACACCCATCTCGCGGTAACGGTCCGGGCTGTCGTCGGTGTCGGCGATCTCCTGCTGGATCGAGTGGATGCGCTCCCAGACCTTGGGGCCGTTCACGTGCGGCTCGACCCCCGCGATGCCGTACTCGTCGGCCGTGCGCATGTGATGGGCCACCTTCGCGGAGGCCAGCAGCGCCTTGGAGGGGACGCAGCCCGTCCACAGGCAGTCACCGCCCACGCGGTCGCGCTCGACGGCGGCGATCTTGAGGTCGAGCGTGGCGGCGAACTCGGCGGCCACGAGCCCGGCCGAGCCCATGCCCACGATGATCAGGTCGTACTCCTTGGCCATGCCGGCTCCCAGTCGTCAGTCGTCAGTCGTCAGTTGCGAGGGCGCGGATGCCTTGGATCACCCGCAGGCGACCCTATCCCCGCCGCGGCGCCGGCGGCAACGCCTACTCGCCGGCGTTGGCGTTCGGTCCCGCCGGCGGGGGCTTCGAGCGCGGGCCGTGGACGGAGCGCCAGAGCTCGGCGTCCAGCTGGCCCTGCGGGATCGAGTCCTCGTGCAGCACCCCGCGACGTGCGTGCCTGCTGGCGATCGCGCCCAGCGGCGGATTGGTCTCGAGCAGGTTCCACGTCGGGGAAAGCGCGTTGAACGGCGCCGCGTTGGCCGGGCTCGGCGAGAACGCGTCGTACATCGGCGTGGCGAGCGCGTCCATGAGACCGAGCGGTCGCATCCCGAGGATCAGCTCCATCGAGCGAATCACCGACGGCAGGTCGTAGCGGGCGTGCACCACGGCCCCGGGCTTCGCGTACGGGGAGATCGCCAGCGCCGGGATGCGATGGGCGTCGACGTGGTCCGCGCCGTTCTGGGAGTCGTCCTCCACGGAGAAGATCGCCGTCTGATTCCAGATGGACGAGTGGGAGATCAGATCCACGATCTGCCCGAGGCCGTAGTCGTTCTGGGCCACCAGCGCTCGTGGGGTGTCGAGCCCCGGCGTGATGCCCTGCGTGTGGTCCTCGGGGAGGATGAGGTAGTTGAAGGCCGGCACCGCGTTCGCCGCGAGCTGCGTCTGAAAGCGCGACTTGAAGCACTCGTACCGCGACAGGACGTCCGCCGGCGCGCCGGGCACCGACGAGGAGTCGTAGACGCGCCGGCCGGTGACCCGATCGGAGTAGAGCGAGGCGGCGTAGCAGCCGCTGGGCGGCCCGAGGTCGGAGTTGCGGGCGCGGTTGGCGCGCTGGACCGCGTCGGCCGGGCTGAGATCGGCGTCGGGAACCTCGACGGTTCCGGCGATCGACTCGCCGTAGTTGAAGTAGGAGATGCCCTGCCGGTCGGCCTGGTCGAACAGGAAGCCGCTCGCGGGCCAGCGGATCGAATTGAAGACCTCCGCCGGGCGTCCGTCCGGGTCATAGGTCTGGATCCAGTTGCGCTGGACGTAGTCCGGCACGCGGGCCGCCGTGGTCCAGAGGTGCCCGTCCACCGAGGTCTCGGAGTTGGCGCGGACGCCGTCGAGCAGTGGGAAGCGGGCCACGAGCGCGTGGATGTTCGGTGTGACCTGGTTCCCGAACAGCGTGAGCTGCGGGTCGCCGTTGCCGCGCCCGACGTCGCCCAGCACCTGGTCGTAGGTGCGGTTCTCACGAACGATGAAGAACACGTGGCGGATCGGGCCTCCGGCTCGCAGCGGCGTGCCGGCCGGCGGGCTCCCCGGGTTCGAGGGCCGCACCTGGGCGGAGGCGGTCGCCGTCAGCGCCCGGATGCGCCGATCGGACGGGAAGCCCAGCACGCCGGCGAATCCCGTCACGATCTGGCTGGGCGCCTGATCGCCATTGGCGCTGTCGGTGCGATAGGGGCTTGGCCCAAACGGGTTCGGCGTGGAACCGAAGCCCTCCGCGGCGACCCACACGACCCGCTCGCAGCGCTGGGTGGTCGCGGGCGGAACGACGGGCCCCCGCGGACGCTTGCCCTGGCCGCGCGACGCGGGGCGTCGGAGCCGGGGACCGCCCGGACAGCCGGGCAGCAGGACGGGCGCGGTGTCGACGCTGACGGGGTAGTCGGCAACCGGGATGCGTCCGATCAACCCGAAGGCACCCCGGGTGCGCTTGGGTCCCGGAGCAGGCAGGCGGAACACCGCCACCTCGTCGGCGCCCGCCTCCGCCGCCAGCAGGTAGGCCCCATCCCGACTCGTGGTCACGTCGACCGGCATCGTCCCGAGCCCCTCGGGGCGTCCCACCGACAGTGTGCGCTCGACGCGCATCCGGCGGGTGTCGATCACGACGACCTGGTCCGTGTGGGCCACCGGCACGTAGGCGCGGTCCGTCCGTGGGTCGACGGCGATGCTGAGAGGATGGGACCGCTTCGCGCCGACCTGGATGTCGCCGAGGCGCGCCCCGGTGCGCACGCTGATCGCCGTGACCGTGCCTGAGCCCTCGTTGCTCACGAGCCCGATGCGGCCGTTGCGCAGGATCGCCGCGCCGTAGGGATGGCTGCCGGTCTCCACGTAGGAGACGCGGCGCGTGCGCGTGTCGACGATCGCCGCCGTGTCGGCGAGGCTGAGCGGCACGAGCAGCCGGCGGCCGTCGGGGGCGACCGCCAGCCGTCCGGCGAATGCTCCCCGACGGGGATTGTCTCCCGGATGGCCAGGCGGCCGCGGCACCGGGTAGTAGCCCGCGAGCCGAGCACGCCCCGACCGGCGGTTCCAGGAGTAGGCCCGCACGCCATCGGAGAAGGCGACGTACGCGCGCGCGCGCTGAGGGTCCATGGCGATTCCGCCGGTGGCGGTGGCGAGCGACAGCGTCTGCACCGCCGCCTTGCGCTCAACGGAGATGATCCGCAGCTGATGGGTCCGGCGCAGGATCGAGATCGCCCAGGCAAACCGGCCGTCGGGCGTGACGGCGCCACCCACCGGGAAGCTCCCGAGCGGCACGGCCTGGCCCTGCGGTTGGAGCACGCGGCCGCTCGGCAGGCTTCGCTGACTCGGGCCGACGTTGTCGTCGCCGGCGATGGCGATCCCCGCGCCGAGGAGCGCCAGCGCGGTCAATGTGAGCACCAGCGTGCGACGGCGACAGGCCATCGCGACGGTTCAGCCCACCACGGCGATGTAGAACGAGCCCCCGGACGTGCCGACGGTGACCTGCGCGTGCGTGGCGTCGTTGACCTGAGCGGAGGTGGGCTGCGCGGCCGCGCCATTCGGCGTGACGAGCAACGCCTTGTGGCTGAGGTCGGCACCGAAATCGATCACGTAGGTGGGGCTGTTGATCGTGTGTGCGGCCGGGGAGGCGATGCCGCCGGACTGATCGATCACTGTGCCCGCACTGTTGACCAGCGCCCACCGGATACGACCCTGGAAGGCGGTGGGCGGGCTCCCGGCCAGCGTGTCGGCGGAGCGCGCACTTCCGGCGTTCAGCGCGTTCGCCGCGGAGTCGGCGGCCGAGGCTCGCAGGGCGAACTTGCTGTTGGTCGCGTTCCTGGCCTCGTTGACGCGGGCGAGCCGGGCCTCGTTGATCTGGGTCCCCGTCAGCGCATTGTTGGCGATGCGGTTACCTGGGATCGAGCGGATCTTGATCGTGGCTCCGTTGATCTGGCGAACCGCATAGGCCGAGCCGCCGAGGGCCACGACGAGCGCGAGCACGGCGATCGCGAGTGCGGGTGAAGGTCGGCGGAGCCTGAGAAAGCGCATGCGGAAGGATGTGGCTGCCGGGAAACAGCGGACGGACCCGCCCCCGTCGTCACCGGCTCACCGAGGATAACCCGCGACCCGACGGGACGATGCGGTCCCAGGTGGGCTGGTCGGCGATCGGACAGCCCGCGGCGTCAGCGACGGCTCAGGACCACGGGGCGCCGCTGGTTGTGCGGGCCATGGTCCTTGCCTGTGACCACCAGCACCCGGCTCGCGCGGCCCTTGACGCCGAACGTGTCGGTGACGACGAGGCGGATGCGGTAGCGGCCGGGGCGGCGGTAGCGGTAGCCGAGCACGGCGCCGCTGTAGTGGTGGAAGCGGTGGTCCTCGAGCTCGATGTACCACTGCCAGTTGCGCACCCGGCTGGTGCTCAGGCGGGCGAACGAACGCTGGCCGTTGAGCACGACCGACTGCAGCGTGCGAACGGTCTTGGCCGGCAGGATGCGCAGGCGGGGCACCGGCGCGCGGTGACCGGTGACGTTGATCGTCAGCCGGGCCGTGTAGCGCTCGAGGTTGTCGCTGACCGACACGAGGATCGTGCGCTTGCCGGGCGAGCGCCAGGACTTCGAAGTGGTCGGCACCTGGTTGGTGTAGGTCTCGTAGTTGCCGTTGCCGTTGAGGTCCCAGGCGTAGGAGCCGACCCCGCCGTAGCCGAGGGCCCGGAACGTGACGACCTGTCCGCGCTCCGGCTTGGTCGTGCTGGCGACGAGCCGGAGGCCCTGGACGGGGCCGCACACCGGGTGGGCGGCGACATCGCGGAGCGCCAACGCCGCGGGCTTGGGCGTGCCGTTGCCCTGCAGCACGCCGAGGTGGTCGAGCCACCCGGCGCCACCCGTGTCGTGCAGGCGGAACACGAGCATGACCGGGACATCGCTCATCCCGTTGACGTCGCAATAGGCGGCGCGCAGGGCGGCGGCCTGCTCGTTCTCGTCCACCGGCTCGCGTCCGGGAACCGTGGCGGTCGAGATGCCGAACTCCGTCAGCCAGATGCTCTTCCGGTTGTCGCGGTTGGCGTCGCGCGTGCGGCGGACCCGGTCCAGCCCCGCGCGGAAGTCGCCCAACAGGGGGTGGTTGCCCGGGTAGAAGTGGTATCCGATGGCATCCATCGCGCTGCGCGCGCCGGCCTTGTACATCCCCGCCAGGAAGGCGGCGTCCGCCGTGCCGTTGGCGTCCGTGGCCCCCACTCCGGACAGGCCGCCGGAGACCACCGGCAGTTGGGGCGCCACGGCGTTGACGGCACCGTAGGCCTCCTTGAGCAGTTCCGTGTAGCGGGCGGCGTCGACCTTCGGCGCGAAGAAGTGCACGGCGTTGGGCTCGTTCCAGACCTCGATCCCGAGGGCGGTGGGGTAGCGGGAGGCCAGTGCGCGCACGAAGCGCGCCCAGTCCGCGTCGTAGGCCCTGGCGGGGGCATAGGTGCAGCCGCCCGTGGGACTGCCGCCGGGACAGCCGCCGGCCCGCGCCCAGGTTGGCGCATCGAGTGCCACGAGCAGCGGGCGCATGCCCTGGGCCTGGGCGTTGGCCACGACGGCGTCGAGGCCGCCCCAGGAATACTGACCCCGGTTCCACTCGATGCCCGACCAGGACGCGAACACGCGGACCGAGCCCGCGCCGGACGCACGCGCCTGCGAGAGCAGACCGAGGTTGTTGGCCCAGTCATCGGTGTAGCCGAACACGGGCTGGGCGCCCGCGGAGGACGCGGTCGCGCCCAGGCAGGCCACCGTGGCCGCGAGCGCGACGAGGAAACGGCGGACGGATGTGGTCGACAGCGCGCGCAAGAGCCTAGGAGCGATATCGGCCGCACCGCCGCCGGCCTTCACTCCAGGCCGGTTTGGAAGACGAATGGCCAGGTTTCCACCGCGAACGCGAGGTTCAGCGTACGCCTGCTGCGCGC